>DASUXH010000001.1:0-6195 GCA_036378015.1 Nitrospira sp.
GGCGATCAGATAGTGGGTGTTCGGGTAGACGGCGATTTTCGGCAGTTTTCGGATCGGTTTTCCCGTCAAGGGATCGATTTCATGGATTGCGTCAACCATATCGCCGAACAGCTCGATGCGGATGGAGAGGGCCTCATTCGAGGCGGGAAAAATTTCGATGACATCACCCCGCGCGCGGAACGTCCCGCGATGGAAATCGATATCATTGCGCGCGTACTGGATGTCGACGAGCTTGGCGAGAATTTGCTCACGGCGGATCTCCATCCCTTCTTCGAGATATACCACCATGCCGTGATACACCTCGGGAGAGCCGAGGCCGTAAATGCAGGACACCGATGACACGATCAGGACGTCATTGCGCTGAAGCAACGAGGTCGTCGCCGCGTGGCGCATCTGATCGATCGCGTCGTTGATCGACGAATCCTTTGCAATGTATGTGTCGGTCTGTGGGATATAGGCTTCCGGCTGGTAATAGTCGTAGTAGCTGATGAAATATTCCACCGCATTGTGCGGGAAGAACTGCTTGAACTCCTGGTAAAGCTGACCGGCGAGAGTCTTGTTGTGCACGAGGACCAGCGTGGGTTTCTGCACACGTACGATCACGTTGGCCATCGTAAAGGTCTTGCCGGATCCCGTCACGCCGAGGAGGGCCTGATGTTTGCGGCCTTGCTCGACACCGGCCACTAAGGCATCGATCGCCGGTCCTTGGTCTCCGGTGGGCTTATACGGCGCTTCGAGTTGAAAGGGTGGCATGAGGCATCCTACAGGCTGTTACTGTACCATGAGGGGAACGAATCTTGGAGAGTGCATCACGATCGACGACTTGTCGATCGTGATGCCGGATGACGCGTGGTCTGAAGGCTTCAGCGCCCAAATCGTCGCGGCTTATCCGAACGAAATGAGGGTCGGGAATCTCTCCCGATCCCGTTGCGAGTCTCATGAAGCGCAGGCGACGCGTGATGGCTGTGACGACGCTGAGCGGGACGACGTGCCAGCCGCTCTTCCGTGACCACGGCTGCCAGGGGCAGCGTCGCCAAGGCCGGAAGCGACAGTTTCGTCGTTTGGATCCTCAGCTGCCGAACCATCCGAAGATATTCCCGTTCTTCCGCCTGAGATAAAATCAGAAAGGTGGACCCTTCCTTTTCGGCACGACCTGTCCGGCCGGCGCGATGTACGTATGAGTTCGGATTGACCGGCAACTCATAGTGAATGACCTGCGCGACATCCGGAATATCGAGTCCCCGGGCCGCCACGTCGGTGGCGACCAGGGACGTCAGCCGTCCCGCCCGAAAGGCGCCGAGCGTCCGTTCCCGCTGCGCTTGGCTGTGATTGCCGGTGATCGCACCCACTGAGGCGGATTCTCCGCCCAGCTTGGAGGCCAAGCGCCGGACTTTATATTTTTGATCGCAGAAAATCATCGACCGCTCACCGGCCTTCACGGCCTGCAACAGCGTGTGCACAAGCTGCGCACGCGAGTGCTCGGCCGGCACGACATAGTAGGCATGGGTGATGGTCGTCGGACTGCTGATCCCCGGATCGACGGAAATCTTGGCCGGATTCCGTTGCATGGTCCCAGCCAGTTGCTGGATTTCAGCGGAAAAGGTGGCGGAGAACAGCAATGTCTGCCGCTCGGGCGGCAGTAGGCCAAGGATACGCTGAATATCGCGGAGAAAGCCGCGATCCAACATCTGATCCGCCTCGTCCATTACAAGCCACGTCACGGCGCCAAGGTACAAGTGGCCGGACCCTGCAAGGTCCAGCAGCCTACCCGGCGTCCCGACGACGACCTTCGGCGCGTGCCGAAGCGCGCGGTAATGCCGCTCGATCGGCGTCCCGCCGTAGACGGCCAGTGATGTGACCGCCGGCGGCGCATATTTTCGTAGTTCCGTATCGATCTGAAGGGCCAGTTCTCTCGTCGGAGCGAGAATCAAAAACTGGGGCCCTCGTTTTCCTGAGCCGCCTGATGTGAGAGGCGACGTGCCTTCGCTTGAGACCGACCGCAAAGCTCGCTCGATCATCGGCAACAGAAAGGCCAGGGTTTTTCCACTCCCCGTTTTGGCCTGTGCCATGACGTCCCGCCCGGCAAGAGCAGGCGGAATAGCCGCCTCCTGAATCGGCGAAGGGGACGTGATCCCAGCTTGTAGCAATCGCTGGGCAAGAAACGGGGGCAAACTCATCTGAGCAAACATAGACATTAACACTCCTTGTGTGGATCAACTTCCTGGGACTGCAAGACGGCCGTTCATCCGGCCGGAAAGCGCATCAGCAAGATGGGCAATTCTAGGAAGGATATGAGCGGGGCTGCCGGTATGGCAGCCCCGACGTGAAAAACAACGGCTCGTGCTTAGTGCCGGCCGCCACCGAATCCGCCGCGGCCTCCGCCGCCTGAGCGTGGTTCCTGCGGACGCGCTTCGTTGACTGTCAACGTGCGGCCGCCCAGTTGGGTACCGTTCAGGGCGGTAATCGCCGCCTGAGCCTCAGAATCCCCGGACATTTCGACGAAGCCGAAGCCTCGTGATTGACCGGTGAACTTATCAGTGATGATTCGGGCTGACGCCACCGACCCATGCGCAGCGAACAGATCGCTCAGTTGCTGCTCGGTTGTGGAATACGGCAAACCCCCAACATAAATCTTCGAACCCATTGGGTTCCTCCTTTGAGAAATTGGTGTTGTCTTGGACTCGAGAAGAGGTGAGGAAGGAATGGGCCGAAGACGCAAACACGATGGCGACTCAGGTCTGGCTTCCGATCAGATTCCCGGGCAGAACCAAAACAACATCAAATAACAAGCCTTGTCACTTTCTACTGCACCACCACCAGGCCTTTCGCGGTGGTACACGCGTGCACTGTAGCGCATGAACGCAACAAATGCAAGTCAGAACGAGAAAGGAGGATTCAGTACGCCGCGGGATTGGAGGTCGGCCGCTGAGAAAACAACGGCACGGCATGCAAGCTGTCGAAATGCAAAGGAGATTGTCCTCGAACGACCAGACCTACTTCACCCAATCCAAGCGTTTGATCCTGTACGGACAGCATGAGCCTCCCGTCGAAAAATACCTCGATGACATCTTTGCTGATGATCGTGTCGCGATTCATTCGCAGCGAATGCCACTCCACCGGGTTCGGTGTGACGGCCGTTTCGCCCAACACCGTCACCTGGTCCCCGAGCACGCGCAGGACCTGCAGCTTCTTGACTGCCAGATCGACGATCGCGGCATAAAAGTGTCGTTCGTCCTTGAGGCCGATGACGATTCCCCCTTGTCCGACGCCGCCCTCGGAAGGATAGTGAAGTCGAACCGACACGTCCGGATATTCGTATTGAAGCTTTTCAGCAACCAGCAGTTGATAACAGGTGCTCGTTTGGCAGGTCGACTCGCCCTTCAGGATATTGGGTGGCGATGGAGCGTCCTTCTCGGGCGCAACAGTCCACACAGGCGCACCGTCCCCGCCGACGACGAACTTCGAAAATCCGGACAGAGCATCTTCGGCAGTCTGCTGATCGAAAGTCCAGCGATGAAATAATCCGCCCAGGGCCTGCTGTTTGAAATTGGCCTGTTTCTCGGCGGAGCTTTCCATTTGTATGGCCGACACCTGCGCCGCCGGCAGGCCGCTCTGAACGAGCAGAAATGCGAGCACTGGCAAGACCCGTGTTCTGTCCATGCTCCTGCTCATTTCCGTCGTTCCTTCGGCCGCGCTGTCTTCAGATCGATGATCTCGTGCTGAAGGCGGTCCCGCTCGGTCAGGATTTTTTTTCGCCGTCGCCAGCGGTCCAGCGTCCACCAGCGCAACTTATCTTGAAATGTCACGCGCGGCACCGGGGAGCTGCCTCCAGGCGCATGCTGGAAATCATACCCTTGATGCCGCTCGCGATTGGCGAAAAACCTGCGGTAGAGATGATCGTAAATTCCGCGGAAGGCGTCGCCTGTCGCCATCGTGCTTCCTTACAGCATCTCCTCGAGCTGCAGCGGCTCCGTCGCGGGCGGCGAGCAGGTCTGCCGATGGCATACATAGGCGGTCGGATGGCCTCCGATCGCTCTCTTGCCTTGCATCAGCGGCAAATCGCCCAGGCCGGCAGAAGCGGCCTCCTCGACAGTCAGCACGACTCGATTGGGAACATAGCGTTGTTGCACCATCGTGAGCATCGCTTGCGTGACGGAATGTTCGCGCGGTCCTAGAATGACGATTTCTTTCGGCCCTGCCAGCCACCAATCCAACATACAGAGCAGCGCCGCAGAACTGTACGGATTCTGCTCCATCACCGCTTGAAAGACCTTGAGAATACGGCTGGCCCGCTCATAATACCGCTCCTCGCCCGTGAAAGAGAAGAGCCTCAATAGAACCGATGCAGCCACAGCATTGCCCGAAGGAACCGCCGCGTCGGTGCCGGTCTTCATTCGCTCGAGCAGCCGCTCATGATCGTGACTGGTGAAAAAACAGCCGCCGCCATCCTCGTCCCAGAAGTGTGACAAGAGACTTTCAGTCACCGCACGGGCTTGATCGAGATACCAACGATGCGCAGTGGCTTCAAACCCATCGAGCAGTGCGGTCGCCAACCATGCCGCATCATCCAGATACCCCTTGAGGCGTCCCTGCCCCCCCGCCACCGTGCGGCAGACGCGCCCATCGACGTAGGCATAATCCAACAGAAACGTAAGCGCCTTCTCCGCAGCCGCGCGATAGGCGGAGACGCCGAAGGTCGTCGCCGCATCGAACAGGGCGGAGATCATCATCGCATTCCAGCTGGTCAGAATGTTCTCGTCGCGCTGCGGTTTCATACGTTTATCGCGAACCGCCAGCAGCTTTCTTCGGGCGGCTTTCAGGACGGATTCTTCGGGTCCCCCTTCTTCGGCCGGCTCACCTCCTCCGAGGCGGTGCAGGACGTTCTTCCCTTCAAAATTTCCCTGAGGAGTGACGCCATAGCGCCGGCAGAATTCGCCGCCGAGGTCGCGGCCCAGCACGGCCTCGATTTCGTCCGGCGTCCACACGAAATACGCGCCTTCGCGTCCCTCGCTGTCGGCGTCCTGCGCCGCAAAAAACGCTCCGTCCGGATGCGTCATTTCCCGCCGCACATACTCGAGCGTCTCTTCTACGACCTCACGAAAGCGTTCTTCCTTCGTGAGACGCCATCCGTCGAGGTACAGGCGCACGAGTTGAGCATTGTCATACAGCATTTTTTCAAAATGCGGGATCTGCCATTCGACATCGACCGCATAGCGGTGAAATCCGCCTCCCACGTGGTCGTAGATACCGCCGGCGGCCATGATCCGCAGCTGTCGCAATACGCGTTCCCGAAGAGAGGCATCGGTCTTCCTGACCGACTGCCGCAGCATCACATTCAGTGGAGGCACCGCGGGAAATTTCTGACTTTCACCGAATCCGCCATGCACCGGATCGAACCACCGCGCCAACTCGATACCAGCCTGGTCCAAAAGCCGGTCGTTCAAGGGCTCCGCTGAGCTCTTGGGTGTCGAGACTCGATGCAAGCCGGTCTTGACTCGCTCGATGTTCTTGCGCACCTCGTCCGGATGGTTACGATAGGCTTCAATCACGCCTCGCAGGACGTCGGGAAAGGCCGGCAGGGAATAGCGCGGTATCGGTGGAAAGTAGGTTCCTCCGTAGAATGGCTCCTGTTTCGGCGTGAGGAACATCGTCAGCGGCCAGCCTCCGCTCCGTCCGGTGAACACTTGCGCGGATTTTTGATAGATGTCGTCAAGATCGGGACGCTCCTCCCGGTCGACCTTTATATTGATGAAGTGCTGGTTCATCAGCGTCGCAATTTCAGCATTGTCAAACGACTCGCGCGCCATCACATGACACCAGTGACAGGCGGAGTAGCCAATGGAGAGCAAGATCGGTTTGTCCTCTGCTTCGGCCCGCGACAACGCATCCGGACCCCACGGGTACCACTCCACGGGATTCTTGGCATGCTGCCTGAGATAGGGGCTGGATTCAGTACTCAGATGGTTGTGAACGCGGTCGGTCGATGAGAGATCCACAATAATCCTTCCGTTCGGCGCGTGTCATCGTATCGTGCTGTCGGCAACCCTGCAACGAATCTCACAGTCCATGCTATAGTGCCGACCGGATCGTATGACACGCTATGTACCGATGTGTTTGATGTGCTTGCCCTTCCTCTATCCGGCATCTGCTGTGCCCGCCGGTTCCTCCCTGGAATCAACCCTCTCCGGCACCGGC
>DASUXH010000002.1:0-6215 GCA_036378015.1 Nitrospira sp.
CGATCAGCACCTTGCCCCAAAGATTCTGATGGATGAAGGACCGCCTTCGATCTTCGGGAGTAATCGCTTCGGCTTCATCTTCGCCGAAAAGCTTCACGTAGCCGCCCAACGGGATGGCAGACACCAGATATTCTGTCTCTCCCACTTGCCGGCCAACGAGCTTGGGTCCAAACCCCAGGGAAAACTTGAGCACCTTCACCCCGACCCACCGCGCGGCCAGAAAATGACCAAGTTCGTGGAAGGCGACGAGGACCCCCAGTACGACGAGAAACCACCAGGTTTTCTGCATCAGGAGCCAGAGACTATCGGGCGAGAAGGTCAACGCGGAAAAGATCATGGTTCGTACTCAGGTTTGAAGGGTTGTCCTATGTGCTCAGCGGGCCAACGTATGGACCAACGAGTCGGCCTTCTCGCGCGCCCAGCGGTCGGCTTCCAAGGCCGCTTCCACCGAGAGGACCGAGTGGGGAGCATGTGCCTGCATCGTGCTCTGGATGATATCAGAAATATCCGTAAAACGGATGCCGCCGTTGAGAAATGCGTCCACGGCGATTTCATTAGCGGCGTTCATGGCCGCAGGCATTGTTCCTCCGATCCGCAGCGATTCATATCCCAGGCGAAGGCACGGGAACCGATCATGGTCGGGCTTGCAGAAGGTCAGAGTGCCGATCTCGGTCAGATCCAACGAAGGCAGATCGAGCGGCAGGCGTTCCGGATAGCGCATCGCGTACGAGATGGGCGTCCGCATGTCCGGCAACCCGAGCTGTGAAATCATCGAACGGTCTTCGTATTCTACCAGAGAGTGGATGATGCTCTCCCGATGGATCAGCACGTCGATGCGCGACTCAGGGATGTCGAACAGCCACCGGGCCTCCACGACTTCCAGCCCTTTGTTCATCAACGTCGCGGAATCGATCGTGATCTTCGCGCCCATTTTCCAATTGGGGTGCTGCAGGGCTCGCTCCGGTGTGACGTCGTGGAGCGCCTCCTTGGGCAGGCTCCAGAGGGCGCCTCCGGACGCCGTCAGGATCAGGCGGCGGACATCCTTGATGCGATGGCCTTCCAGCGATTGGAAGATCGCGCTGTGTTCACTGTCGACGGGGAAAATTCGCACGCCGGCCCGGCGCGCCTCTTCCTGCATCAATTGACCGGCCATAACCATCGGTTCCTTGTTGGCCAGGGCGATATGTTTTTTGCTGCGGATGGCCGCGAGAGTCGGCACGAGCCCGGCTCCGCCCACGATGGCCGACACCACCAGCTCTGCGTCCGGCAGCGAGGCGACCTTCGCGAGCCCTTCTTGACCGCTGACGACGTCGGTAGGCAATCCGGAACAGCGCTGCCTGAGCCTGACCGCCGCGGCCTCCGTGGACATGGCGACGACCTGGGGTCGGAAGCGGCGGACCTGCTCGGCCAGCATCTCATCATTGTTCCCGGCGGTCAGCCCGACGACGCGAAACTCGCCGGGAAACCGCTCGACGATGTCCAGGGTGTTGGTGCCGATGGAGCCGGTCGAACCGAGGATGACGATCGATTTCATACGAGAGTCCTCAAGGGTGAGATGCGACTCGTCCCATGAACGTCACATAGTAGTAGAACGCAGGCGCGCTGAACAAGAGACTGTCCAGCCGGTCGAGCATCCCGCCGTGGCCCGGCAGCAAACCGCCGGAATCCTTGACGCCGACGCTGCGCTTGATGGCCGATTCCACGAGGTCGCCCCACAAACCCGCGACCGTCAGAAAGAGGGCGAGCACAACCGTCTCGAGAGCAGAGAACCCCGGCATGAACGTCCAGCGTGCGATAAACGCAATGATGGTTGCGCCAATGATTCCCCCAACCAACCCCTCGAACGTTTTCTTCGGGCTGATGCTCGGCGCCAGCAAGCGCCGTCCATACAAGGTTCCCACATAGTAGGCGCCCGTGTCTGCCGCCCACGTGACCAGCAACAGGAAAATCAGGAGGAATTCTCCCTCCGGCATAAGCCGGATCAGGACCAGATAGCTCAGTGTAAGCCCGACATAGAGCATGCCGGTCAATACAATGGCCCCCTGGCGCAGGCTGTCGAGTATCGGAGTCTCGACCAGGAGGGGAATGGAGAGAATGGCGATGACGGCGACGAGCAGTCCCGGCTGCAGGAGATCGGGATGATGCGGTCCCATGATCAAGGCCAGGCAGCCGAGTAGCCCGATGGCGACAGGAAAGGGCCTAGGGGAACCCTGAAAACACAACCGGTACAATTCAATAAGGCAGAGACAACCGGAGACCGCCACAATGCCGGTGAACGCAACGGGAGGAAGATAGCGGATAGCGCCATACAAGAACGGCACGACCAGCAATACGGTATAGATTCGACGAGCATCGAAGCGAGCCGCCGTCTTGTGGACGGTCTTCACCGGTTCCTGATTCGTGGTTCCACACTCGAGCATGTCTGTGGTTCCCGGGCGGTTTACGAAGACAGGCTGCTAAAGACGCGGCCGAAACGTCGTTCCCGCCGTTGGAATTCGAGCAGGGCCAGCAACAGCTCGCGCCGCCTGAAGTCCGGCCAGAGCGTCGGGGTAAAATAGAGCTCTGTATACGCCACCTGCCAGAGGAGAAAGTTGCTGATGCGCGTTTCACCGCTGGTGCGGATGAGCAGATCAGGATCGGGCGAGTCGTGCGTGTAGAGGTATTGTTGCACGTGGTGCTCGTCGATATCCTCGGCTTGAAGCTTCCCCTCCTGAACCTCACGCACCAGTCCTCTGACGGCATCCACGATCTCTGTACGTCCGCCATAGCTGAGTGCGACGGTCAGATGCAGCTTGTCGAGATGCGCCGTTTCTTGTTCGGCCGCTCGCACCCACTGTAATGCGGAAGCGGGGAGCGCATCGGTACGACCGATCGTGCGGAACCGCACGCCCTGTTCGATGAGCTTGTTGCGTTCGGTTGAGAGGTAGTGCTCGAGCAGGCCCATGAGACCGTCGATTTCCGTCGTGGGGCGTTTCCAGTTTTCCTGCGAAAAGGCGTAAATGGTCAGGGCTTGGATGCCGAGCTCGAGGCACAAGGAAATCGTGTCGCGGACCGACTTGATGCCTTCGCGATGACCGGCGATTCGAGGAAGACTCCGTGACTCGGCCCAGCGCCCATTGCCATCCATGATGATGGCCAGATGCTTGGGGAGCAGATCAGGATCGAGTTTCGAGGTCAGTTCTGTCTCCGACAGATGGTCAAGGCTGGAAGGTGATCGAGTATCCATGAGTGATGGTCTGGTATAGTCCTTTCACATGAAGACGTAGGGCAGGTGAGGAAAGTCTACTGACGGTCCGACGGAAAGTCAAACGATTTTTCCTAAATCCTTTGCAAAAGCGAAGAGTTGGAAGCGCTTGCATTGCGCCTGCAAAAATGAATCGGCTATACTCTGGCCTCACGCATTCATCAACTTTTCACAAGGAATTTTCAACCGTGGGACAACTCATTCCCTTGGATTCATTCGGGGTCACGGAGCATGACGTTCTGGAGGCCTTGGGGCGGGTAAAAGTGCGCAATGTGGACTATGCGGATCTCTATTTCGAGTCCTGTATCTCGGAATCGGTCTCCATGGAAGAGTCGCTCGTGAAGCGAGCGACGAAGAGCATTTCCCAGGGTGTGGGGGTCCGCGCGACAGCCGGTGAAAAAACCGGATTTGCCTACTCGGACGATCTTACGAGACAGGACCTCGAACTCGCCGCAGATACGGCCCGCTATATCGCCAATTCGCCCGGAGGAGCCCAACCGGTTCCTGTCCCGGTCCGTTCTAGACCAACGAGAGATCTGTACCCGGTCCCTCATGAACAGACGGATGTCGCCACGGAGGATCGCGTCACGCTCCTCAACCGCATCGATGCGGAGGCGAGACGCTACGATCCGCGCATCAAGAATGTCATGGCTTCGTTCAATACGGAGTACAAAATCGTCATGGTGGCGACGTCGGACGGCACGTTGATTGGCGATGTGCAGCCGCTGTCCCGCCTGCAAGTGACGTGTATTGCCGAGGACGGCGCGAACCGCCAGATAGGATCCTTCGGCGGGGGCGGCCGCATCGGGTTCGACTTTTACCACCAAGATGCCCGCTATCTGAACTATGCGAAGGAAGCGGCGCGTATTGCGATTCTCAACCTCTCAGCGATCGATGCTCCCGCCGGCGTCATGCCGGTAATCCTGGGAGGCGGCTGGCCCGGAATCCTGCTGCATGAAGCGATCGGCCATGGGCTCGAAGCGGATTTCAATCGGAAAAAGACCTCGGCGTTCTCAAATCTGTTGGGCAAGCGCGTCGCCTCCGACGTCTGTACGATCGTGGATGACGGGACGTTGCCCGACCGTCGCGGTTCGCTCAACATGGACGACGAAGGCACGCCCACCACTCGCACCATGCTCATTGAGAAAGGCATCTTGCGCGGTTACATCACCGATAAGCTGAATGCCCGCCTCATGGGCATTCCACTTACTGGTAACGGAAGGCGGGAAAGCTACCAGAGCATCGTCCTTCCGCGGATGACGAATACGTTCATGCTGGCCGGGGAGTCTGATCCGCAGGACATCATGAAATCGGTCAGCCGGGGTCTCTACGCCGTGTCGTTCGGGGGAGGGCAGGTCGACATCACGAACGGGAAGTTCGTCTTCTCAGCCAGTGAAGCATATTTGATCGAAGACGGCAAGGTCACGAAACCCGTCAAAGGGGCGACGCTGATCGGCAGCGGGCCGGATATTCTGACGAAGGTCTCGATGGTCGGTCATGATTTGAAGCTGGACGAAGGCATCGGGACCTGCGGCAAGGAAGGGCAATCTGTTCCGGTGGGGGTGGGACTACCGACGATCCGGATCGATGAAATTACCGTGGGCGGCACTCAGGCAGGACGAGAGCGTTGACCTACTATTTGAGCGAGAGATGACTGATCATTCTGAAAAAGAAGCATTGACGAAGCGGGCCAACGGCAACCTCCGCGATGTTGCCAGTGACGTATTGGCCATGGCCAAAAAGCAGGGCGCGACGGAAGCCGACGTCGTCGTGGCCGACGGCGAAAATCTCTCGGTGCAAATTCGTTTGGGATCTGTCGACCGGTTGTCGAAGGCGCGGGAAAAGCGGTTGGGACTGCGCGTCTTCGTCGGCAAGCGGTCCGCGACGTCATCGACGTCGGACTTTTCTTCCGAATCCTTACGCCGGTTGGTGTCCGAAACCTGCACGCTGGCCAAGGCCGTCGTCGAAGACCCTGTTTCAGGCTTGCCCGACGCCGACCAGATGGCGACGGAGCAACCGGACCTCGATCTCTATGACGAGACTCGACTGGACACGGATCGACAGATCGAGTTGGCCAAACGCGCGGAAGCCGCCGCACTGGCTAGCGACGAACGGATCACCAACTCGGAAGGCGCGGATTTCGATTCCTCCTGGGGGCGCGTCGTGCTTGGGAACAGCCATGGATTCGTCGGCGACTATCGCAGTTCCAGCTATGCCCTGGCCGTCTCACCGATCGCCGTCGATCCGGCCTCCGGCAGCATGCAACGCGATGCCTGGTACGACGTGCGGCGAAAGTTTCACGACCTCGATACGCCGGAGGCGATCGGGCTTGAAGCGGCAAAACGCACGGTGAGACGCCTGGGCGCCCGCAAAGTCGGCACCAAACGCGTGCCGGTGGTATTCGATCAAGAAAGCGCCGGGAGTCTGCTAGGAAATTTGTGCAGCGCCGCCTCGGGCTATGCCCTCTATAAAGGGGCATCCTTTCTCGGAGGGCAGCTGGGCAAGCGGCTCGCGCCTGACTGGTTCACCGTGTACGACGACGCGCGGATGGTCGGAGGCCTCGGTTCGCGTCCGTTCGATGGCGAGGGACTGCCGACGCGAAAAAACACGGTCGTCGACAAGGGCGTACTCGCCAGCTATCTGCTCGATACGTATTCCGGGAAAAAGCTGGGACTTCCGTCGACCGGCAACGCTTCAAGGAGCGTGGGCGAAAGTCCGTCGGTCGGACCAACGAATTTTTACCTCAGTCCAGGCAGCTCCTCGCTCCAAGACATCATCCGCACCGTCAAGGACGGGCTCTATGTGACCGAATTGATCGGTTTCGGCATCAACCTGGTCACCGGCGACTATTCGCGAGGCGCCGGCGGATTCTGGATCGAAAACGGCGAGCTGGCCTATCCTGTCGAGGAAATTACCATCGCTGGGAACCTGAAACAGATGTTCCATGACATCGAGGTGATCGGCAGCGATC
>DASUXH010000003.1:0-8818 GCA_036378015.1 Nitrospira sp.
CATGTCCGCGAAGCTGCGGGTCTATTCGATGTCAGCCACATGGGTCGCATTCGGGTAGCCGGTGAACGTGCGCTTGGGTTTCTCCAATACATGACGACGAACAATGTCGCCGCGATTCCCCTTTTAGGATCTCAATATTCAATGGTGTGTAATCCATCGGGGGGCATCAAGGATGACATTTTCGTCTACCATACGAAGCCAAATGAGTACTTGGTCTGCGTCAACGCTTCTAATCGAACAAAGATCGTGTCCTGGTTTCAGGAACATCGAGAATCGGCAGGAGTCAGCATCAACGACGAATCCGACAAGGTGGCCCAATTGGCTCTTCAAGGGCCGGCATCATCCCTTGTCCTGGACAATGCCGGTTTGACAGACGTCGTCCACCTAAAACCTCGTACAGCATTACCGGTCACCATTCGTGGTGAACACTGCTTAATTTCGCGCACCGGCTACACGGGAGAGCCGGGCTGGGAATTGTACATACCCTCGAGCCTCGTTCAGAACGTATGGGACGACCTCTTGAAGGCGGGCCACTATGCAGATATCACCCCGGCGGGTCTTGGCGCCCGAGATCTCCTTAGATTGGAGATGGGGTATCTGTTGTACGGGAACGACATTTCGGAAGAGACTACGCCAGTGGAGGCTAATGCTACCTGGGTGATCGATTTCAACAAAGGCGATTTTATGGGTCGAGCAGCGCTGGTTGATCAACAGCGCCGCGGTCTAGACAAAATACTCGTTGCGTTTGAACTGCTGCAGAAATCGGTGCCTCGTCACGCCTTTCCCATTCTTGATCCGGCATCGTCGCAACCGATCGGAGAAGTCACCAGCGGCAACTTTTCCCCTCTGCTTCAGAAAGGAATCGGATTAGGCTACGTCCCCGCCGCCTTCGTCAAGCCCGCGACAGACCTCTCAGTCGACATCCGCGGGAAACTCGTTCCTGCGGTGACCGTAAAGCCGCCCTTTTACCGGAAGCCAAGGCCGGCGCAACCTGGACCTATACAGCATTGATTCATCATGAGCCAACACATCTTTAGCGGAAAGGTCGTCACGGTTGACATTGATACCGTGACGCTGCCGAACGGCGTCACAGTCGATCTTGAAATCGTGCGGCATCCGGGAGCCGCCGCTGTGGTGCCGCTGAAAGAGGACGGGACGGTGGTGTTGATCAGACAGTTTCGCCATGCCGCCGGTGGATTCATCTATGAGATCCCGGCGGGGAAACTCAATCGGGGTGAAGATCCGTTGGATTGCGCGGCCCGAGAACTTGAAGAGGAAATTGGATATATCGCGGGACGTCTGGAGCGTCTGACGAGCATCCTGACTGCCCCGGGATTTACTGATGAAGTCATCCATATTTACAAGGCGACCGGCATGAGAGCGGGTCGTCAGCACCTGGATCGTGACGAAGTGTTGGAGGTGCTGGAAATTCCGTTGAAGGAGGCAATCAGAATGATTGAAGCGGGAACGATCCGGGACGCGAAAACAATTGTAGGATTGGAGTTGGTGAACGGTAACAGGTGACCTGAGTACTCAAGGAGCCATCCGCTGTTGGCGGAAGGCTCCTCAAGCCAGCTAGCCTCGCCAAGAGGGGAATTACTTTCCGCCGCCCTTCTTCTCGTCCTTCTTCTTTCCTTCTTCCCCGAAGACCACCACGTGGCCACCCTTCTTCTCGTCCTTCTTGTCCTTCTTCTCATCGCCGTACACGAGGACGTGGCCGCCCTTCTTCTCATCCTTCTTGTCCTTCTTCTCTTCACCGGCGAACGAAGGAGCGCTGAAGGAGATCGCCACCGCAACCGCCATAATTGCCAACAACATGCGCTTCATAATGTGTCACCTCCCCTGGTTGGTTAAGTGTGCCCTTCCGTGGGCACTAGGCGGGTTTGAGCAAGCTTGGTGCCCGATGGCCTCCGTTATCAGACATTATAAAAATCAATGACTTATTGTTCTGGGAACCGCCTGGTGGCCTCATCATTTCGTCAGTGCGACTGTGGCAGAATAGTTGGCCTCGGCTAAACTGCCTCAGATCCAAATCTTTGTGACTGAATGGCGACAGACAGGACACAGCCAGGCCAGCTCCGAGACCACCTAAGGTCGGGCGCACGTATCCTCTTTGTCGGCATTAACCCAGGGATCCGATCGGCAACCGTGGGACATCATTTTGCCGGCCCCTCGAACCGATTTTGGAAGCTCCTCTTCGACTCCGGCCTCATCGACGAGCCACTCACGTACGAAGAAGATTGGCGGCTTCCCGAGTGGCGGCTCGGGCTGACCAACATCATCAGACGAAGTAGTATCGGCATCGGCGAGTTGAGTCCCGCAGAATACCGATCTGGGCTGAATGCACTGGAGCGGAAAATCCGGCGCCATCGACCTCGGACCATCGCCTTTCTGGGAGTGACGATTTATCGGATGCTGTTCCCTCACCTCTGCGGATCAAGGCTTATCGATCTCGGGCCCACCACAACTCGGCTGGCTGGTGCTCCCGTGTTTCTGCTCCCCAATCCGAGCGGGAGAAATGCCCATTATTCATACGATCAAATGTTGCAGGCGTTTATCCTACTGCGTAAAGAGGCGAACCGGGCCATTGCCCATTCCTTCCTTTACCCTTGATCGTGTCGTGCGCGAGCTGTTCGATTCTCCCCAAAATCGGGAGCAGTTTCAGTTACCTCCGGAAATCGAATCGGTCCGGATTGAAAACAGCAGCCTCGTGATTGACACTCGCTAGCACATCCCCGTCACTGGTTGCCATCTCTCTCCTGGAACAGCCCGGTCAATCGTGCTATCTTCATCGCGCCAAAGAGTCGCAGGTCACCGAGCACTGCCACAAGAAAACTTTCTTCTCGACAATCGCGGGAGCACCGTATGTTACTGACCGGCAAAAAAGGATTGATCGTCGGCGTGGCCAACAAGCACAGTATTGCGTGGGCCATCGCTCAATCCGCCTCCAGCCAGGGCGCGCAGCTCTTCTTCAACTATCAGAACGACCGCCTGAGAGAGAACGTTGAGGAATTGGTCGCCACGATCCCGGGCTCCAAAGCGTTTCCCTGCGATGCAGGAGACGATGGGCAGATTGAATCGTTGATGAACCACGTTGGAAAGGAAGCCGGCACACTCGATTTCCTCGTCCACTCGATTGCGTTTGCCCCGCGCGAAGAACTCACGGGCCAGTTTGTCAATACGACGCGCAAAGGGTTCGCCACTGCCCTTGATGTCAGCGCCTATTCACTCGTCGCGCTGACGCGCGCAGCCGTGCCGCTGATGACAGAGGGCGGAGCGGTCGTCACACTGACATACCTTGGCGCCGAACGGGTCGTTCCTCACTATAATGTCATGGGGGTCGCCAAGGCGGCGCTCGAAGCCACCGTTCGTTATCTTGCCCACGACCTCGGTCCTCGGAACATCCGCGTGAATGCGATTTCGGCGGGACCGATCAAGACGCTGGCCGCCCGTGGCGTCTCGGGGATCAGCAAAATGGTCGATCATCACAAAGAGTTTGCCCCGCTGCGCCGCGCTACCGAACAGGGGGAAGTTGGCGATACGGCGCTGTTCCTGATCAGCCCCCTTGGACGCGGCATTACCGGCGAGGTGATCTACGTCGATGGGGGATACAACATCTTAGGATCGCTTGCCTCGGTAGAATAGCGCACAGATTACTCGATTGATCTTCGCAGGGCCTTCAATCTCCCTGCTTTTTTCTTCCTCTCCACTCGTCGGTCTTGAGAACCCCTCGTCGGCCTCGTCGCTTTTCGTTTCTTCCTCGGAACAGCCGAGCGTTGAATGAGTTCCCGTAAACGATTGAGGGCATCTTCTCGATTTTGCTCCTGACTCCTGAACTGTTGTGCCTTGATCGTCACGACACCGTCTGCCGAGATCCGGTGATCGCGTAATCGAAGCAGCTCTTCTTTATACGACGCGGGCAGCGATGAGGTCCGGATATCGAACCGCAAGTGAACGGCCGACGAGACCTTGTTGACATGTTGACCGCCGGCGCCTTGCGCTCGGACGGCGTGGATTTCGATTTCTGCATCAGGAATCGTAACGTGGGAGGAAATCTGCAGCATGGGGGAAATCCTTATCCAAGCGGCATTGTTTCACAGGCGCACGACGCGGACAAGCGGGACCGTTCTGATAAGGAACTCGGCCGTGAGAGCCGCGGATGATTGAGAGGGAAGGGATAGAGGAACAGACCTAACGGAGCTCCGGCAGACGGTCGATAATGCGCAGCCGAACTTCGTCACCAACCTGCATCTGCACCATTTTGGTCGTGAGACTGGCGCGCACACGTTGGGCGTCTTCTAACTTGAACTGCACCTGCCCTCCGCAGCGCTCGACAAGATGAAAGAGCAACATCGTGGTGAGTCGGTGGAGTTCCTCGTCGGTGGTGTGCTGGCTCATGTTGAGGATCTGGGACATGCGAGCGACCTTTCGTGATGGACTGCGATACACAGGTTATGGCTGAAGACGAGTCCCGACCACAATGCCTCGAAAGAAGGGGGGCTGAATTGTCCCAAAATGTACTTACAAGAGGCCGGCTAGGATGGGTAGCCCGCCAACACACGGATCTCCTTGAGAACAGTCTCGATCTCGGCTTCCGAGTTCAGAAGACCCGGCGCCACGCGCGCATATTTTGCGGCATACGGTGTCACACTGGCCACAATGCCCTTGCGGCGCAACTCCATGACGACCTGCTCCGGTGACATCCCCGCAATTTCAAAACACACGATGCCGGCAGAGAGATCATGAGACAAAGGGGTATGGAGCGTAATGCGCCGCATGGCCGTCAGGCCTTGTTTGAGCTGATCGTTCAAATCCTGAATCCGTTTGGCCACGCGGGTTTTCCCCAAGGCCTGGTGAAAAAGGAAGGCTTGATCCAGCGCCCACCGATGTTCAAATGAATGGAAACCACCTGGAGTCATGTAGACGGCAGGAGGGAGCGCCCGCGGCGGGATGGCCTTCATCCACATGTCGTACGCATCGGTATCAAAGGTCGGAATAATGGCCTTGGCGACGGGCCAGGCTCGCGGATGCCCCCACACCAACCCCGTTCCCCTCGGACCAAACATCCATTTGTGCGTCCCGGCGATCAGAAAATCGCAGCCCACCTCGCTCAACCGAAAATCCTCCACGCCCAGAGCGTGGACTCCGTCGACGCACAAGATGACCCGGTCCGTTTCGGCTCTCGATGCATTGAGTTTCTCAATGGCACGAGCCATTTCGGCAATGGGAAGTTTCAGGCCCGTGCTGGAATGCACCCAAGTCACCGCCACAATCCTCGTGCGAGGTCGCACGGCTCTGACCAACGTCTCCACCAGACTTTCTCGAGTGACTCTGCGCAAGTCCTCATACAACTGGATGCGACGCACCGCGGCCCCTGTGCGCTCAGCCCTGAGTCGAAGGGAGGTTTCCGTCGAATAGTGGTCGTGGGTCGTGGTCAAAATCTCCTGGTCTGGCCGGAGCTTCAGGCTTCCGTAGAGCAAACCCAATCCCATGGTCGTGCTGTCGGTCAGGGCGATTTCCGTGGGGTCTCCCTCAAGGTAAGCGGCCGCAGCCTGAAGGACGGCGACCTCTTGTTTCTTTTCATGGGCGAACCAATAGCCGATCGGATCGGCATCCAATCCCGCGCGGTGTCGCTCGATGGCCTCACGGACCGGCGTCGGATGCGAGGCGAGAAAAAATCCCGCGAGGTGGATCAGATCTCGTGAGAGTGAAAATTGCTCGCGTACTAGCTGCCAGTCTGGAGGATGTGCTGCCTCCATGGCAGAGGCTCGGGAGCGCGGGAAGGCCTCACCTGTGAGAAGAGCGGCACCGAGCGCGAGTCCCGAACGGACAAGAAACCCTCGGCGATCGATCCCCCCCATAGCGCACTCTCCGTGAATGATGGGTACTGTACCGCCATGAAGGAAAGCGCGGCAAGATGACGATGACAGGGGAGCTAGGTCGAGTAGTGTTCCATCGGTGGGCAGGTGCAGATCAGATTGCGATCTCCGTACGCTTCGTCGATGCGACCGACACAGGGCCAAAACTTATGTTCCTTGACCCAAACAGCTGGGAAAGCGGCTTGTTCACGGCTGTAGGGGCGGTCCCATTCGGATGCCGACACCATCAGGGCGGTATGGGGAGCGTTTTTCAGCACATTGTTGTTCCGCGGCTGACGTCCGTCGATGATTTCCTGAATTTCCGCGCGAATCAGGATCATTGCGTCGCAAAACCGGTCCAACTCGGCCTTCGACTCGCTTTCAGTCGGCTCGATCATCAAGGTGCCGACGACAGGAAACGACACGGTAGGCGCATGAAACCCATAGTCCATTAGGCGCTTCGCGACGTCCATCGCCTCGACACCAGCCGTCTCCTTGAACTGACGGAGATCGAGAATAAATTCGTGTGCGACGTACCCGGCTTCCCCCGCGTAGAGAATCGGATAATGCTTCTCCAACCGCTTGGCCATGTAATTCGCATTCAAGATTGCCACCTGGGTCGCCTTGGTGAGTCCGTCACGTCCCATGAGCGCAATATACACCCACGGAATCGTCAAAATGCTCGGGCTCCCAAACGGCGCCGCGGATACGGGACCGATGGACTCCGGCCCGCCGAGGCCAGAGACGGGATGACCGGGAAGAAAAGGAGCCAGGTGACGGGCGGCGCCGATCGGTCCCATGCCGGGACCACCGCCCCCATGTGGAATGCAGAAGGTCTTGTGCAGATTGAGATGGCAAACGTCTGCGCCGATGTCGCCCGGCCGGCAGAGTCCGACCTGTGCATTCATGTTGGCCCCATCCATGTATACCTGTCCGCCATGAGTGTGAACAATCTGGCAGATGCGCCTGACATCGGCTTCGAACACGCCGTGAGTGGAGGGATAGGTCAACATAAGTGCAGCCAACCGCATTCGGTGCTCGGCGGCCTTGGCTTCGAGATCCCGCAAATCCACATTACCTTGCTTGTCGCAGGCCACCGGCACAACGGTCATGCCGACCATCGTCGCGCTGGCAGGGTTGGTCCCATGAGCCGAAACAGGAATGAGGCACACATCGCGGTGGAACTCACCCAAGCTCCGGTGATACGCCCTGATGACCATCAAGCCGGCATACTCGCCTTGGGATCCCGCGTTAGGCTGCAACGACACGGCGGAAAAGCCGGTGATCTCGGCCAATCGTGCTTCCAGCTGCCGAAACAGCTCCTGATACCCCTTGCTCTGCTCAGCCGGCGCGAATGGGTGCAGACGGGCAAATTCCGGCCAGGTCACCGGCAGCATTTCGGCGGTCGCATTCAGCTTCATCGTGCAGGACCCGAGGGGAATCATCGAGTGCGTCAGCGAAAGATCCCTCGCCTGAAGCCGATGGAGGTACCGGAGGATTTCATGCTCGGCATGATAGCGGTTGAAGACTTCGTGCGTGAGATAAGGACTCGTTCGCGTCAGTTTCGCTGGAAAAGCGGCATCGACGGTCTCCGCCAATTCACTGATGGTAAACGGCAATCGTGAATGCCCGACGAAGACTTCGAGCAGTCGCTGCACGTCCTCCGGCTCGGTCGTTTCATCGAGCGACACACCCAGCGAATCATCTTCAAATCTTCGAAGATTCAAGGCCTGCTCATCGGCCCGCACCAAGATTTGCTCGCATTGCGTCTGAGTGACCCGCACCCGGATGGTATCGAAAAATTCCTGGCTGCTGATGTCGAACCCCAATTGCCGGAGGCCCTTGGTCATCAGCATTGCAAGGCCGTGCACGCGTTCGGCGATCCGCCGCAGTCCTTCAGGGCCGTGATAGACCGCATACATTCCCGCCATGATCGCCAGGAGCACTTGCGCCGTGCAGATGTTGCTCGTCGCCTTTTCGCGTCTGATGTGCTGTTCCCGCGTCTGCAACGACAACCGATAGGCGTGTCGTCCGCTTCGATCCTTGGACACGCCGACGATGCGCCCGGGCATCTGCCGTTTGTATTCTTCCTTGGCCGACAAAAAGGCGGCGTGCGGTCCGCCAAAGCCCATAGGCACGCCGAATCGCTGGCTGGACCCGACCGCAATGTCGGCCCCGAATTCTCCCGGCGGCCGCAGAAGCGTCAACGCCAGCAGATCCGTCGCCACCACGACCAGCATTCCGGCCTTGTGTGCCTGTTCGACAAGGGCTTCATAGTCGCCCACGTAGCCGTCGGTGGTCGGATATTGCAGCAGGAGACCGCTCAGCCGAGTGTTGCTGAAATTAATCGACCTCGTGTTCCCAACCTGCAGCGCCACTTCCAGCGGTTCGGCGCGCGTCTGTAAAACAGCGATCGTCTGAGGATGACAGTCCTGCGAGATGAAAAACTCTTTGCGATCTTGACCGGCTCCGCGCGAGATCGTCAGACACATGGCCATGGCCTCCGCTGCGGCGGTGGCTTCGTCGAGCAGCGACGCATTGGCAAGCGGCAACCCCGTCAAATCAGCGACCATGGTCTGGAAATTGACCAGCGCCTCAAGTCGGCCTTGCGCGATCTCCGCCTGGTAAGGCGTGTATTGGGTGTACCAGCCGGGATTTTCGAGAATGTTCCGTTGAATGACGCCTGGCGTCATGCAGTCGTAATAGCCCATTCCAAGGTAGGAGCGGTAGACCCGGTTTTCCGAGGCAAGTTCGCGAAGCTCACGAAGCACCGCCTGTTCGCCGCGCCGTAGCGGAAGATCCAAGGGGCGACCGAGCTGGATGTCGCGAGGTACTGCCGTGTCGGTGAGCGCCTGCAACGACTTCATGCCGAGCAGCGCCAGCATTTCCTTGACGTCGGCCTCTGTCGGCCCAAGGTGGCGCTGCACAAACGTATCGGTCGGATTCAAAAATTCAGGAGT
>DASUXH010000004.1:0-3376 GCA_036378015.1 Nitrospira sp.
AAAATCGACCGGGTGCTGATCGAGGTGATCGCCCTGTCCGATAAAGGATCGACGGATGCGGCCCCCTTTCGGGAAGTGGTCACGAAACGAATGCAGGAATTCGGCTACACGATTCTGACCGACCCGGCTCAACCTCACGATGTGGTGTTCAACGTCAAATGCGAACAGCACAAGATCTGGGAAGGCACGACCAAAATGGGCAGCGACGCGGACCTCCCCGATTCGCCCTCCAGGCTTTGGAAAGGCCCCGCCTGCCAACTCTCCTACGTGTTGGACGGCAAGAAAATGCCGTGGCGAAAGGAGGTACGGACCGATTTTGTAGACGCGCAGAAGGCCGCGGAAGCCGCTCACGCCGGAGACCCTGCGGATTACGCGATGAGCAAGTTGAAGGAGCGGATGGAAGACTATGATTTTCCCGCCCTCATCACGGCCGAGTGGGGGCAGGAGGAACGCTTATTCAAAGTCTACGATGATCCGGCCACACCCCAGGCGAGGAAAGTGCGACTGATTGGATTGTTCGGCTACCTGTTCGAGGCCAAGGCCGTCCCCCGCCTGGTGACAGCGCTCAAGGGCGATGACATTGAGGTGGCGAAGGCTTCGGCCCTGGCCCTTGGGAACATCGGGCAGAAGGACAGCGTTCCGGTCTTGATCGACACGATGAAAAACGGGAAGCCGGAATTGCGGCCGTCCGCCGCGAAAGCCCTGGGTGTGCTGGGAGCGTTGCACGGGGATTTCACGATCGTCGACCCCTTGCTGGAAACGTTGAAGACGGACGACGTTGCCTTGAAAACCGAGGTGGCTTGGGCGTTGGGGAAACTGCCTGATCGTAAGGCCTATGAACCCCTGTATGCCTTGCAAAAATCGCTGCATCAGGTCCGTGGCGACGATGTGGACCCGAAAGTCGTCAAACTGAAGGAAGCCGTTAACTGGAGCATCAAGCAGATCGATACATGGGAATATCTGCAGTAACACGCCTTGCTGCGTTTGTCATCGCAGGCACGATTTCGGCAGTCACCTGGTGCGGTGCCGGTCCGGGCTGGACGCAAACCATCGGGGATGAAGCAGAGCTCGAGCGGCTGCGGGTGAAGGCGGAAGACGCCATGGCGAGCGACGACCCTGAAGGCGCCGCGATGGCGATGGGCCGCGCGGCGATGATGGCCAAGCGCTTGAGTCTCGTCAACACGAATGACGGCGCCTCGGCGCGGCTCTACCAAGGCGCCGAAGCCTTGTTTCGTTCACAAGAACATGGCTACCGGGCCATGGCCTTGTTCAGGCGGGCGGGCGGACAGCTTCCAGCGTCCTCCGGAGTCTGCGGCACCCTGGCATTGGCTCAAGGCAGTGTCCAGCATGCCGTTGCCGATTTGGCCGCCGGAGACTCTACTCCAGAGGAGTTGCGGGAGCGGGTGACGCGCTGGCGGCAGACTGCGGACGATTGGGTCACGGTCGTGGCCGCAATGATTGTCGACTACCAATGTCCGTAACGGACGTCAATCCTCCTCGGGATTGATGATATGGAGGCCGGCGGTCTTGCTCGCGGTCAACAATTGGGTATCGGCGCTGACCACCGTCAACCGAAGCGGCTTCAATTCGAGAGCCAGAGCCAAATGCAAGACTTGCTGTGTCCGCAATCCCGGATACTCCATGATCAGCTCCTTCGTCGAAAGATACGTCTCCATCGTCGGCACAATGAATTGAAACAGCCCCTGCGCGGATTCCCGCTCGAACTTGTGAATGACCGAATAGCAATCATCCCTGGTCAGTTCACCTTGCTGTGCTCGATTTGAAAACGCGGAATACAACTCCGTGACGGTCCAGGTCGGCAGTATGGCGACCTTGCCGCGCTTCACCATCAGCTTATTCACGATTCTGGTCCCGCGCTCCATGCTGTAGCGCTTGACGATCGCGGTCGAGTCGAAATAGTAATACGGCATCGATCAGACCCTCCCTTTCAGAATCACCGCGGCCAACGGCCCCGGCAACTTCGAGAGCCGATCTTGCAACTCGTCCAACGGCACTTCCTCATACCCTTCCCTGCGCAATTTGTCCGCCAGATTCCCGGTATTGAAACCGGCCGTATCGTTTTTCAATCGGTCGTTCAACCGCCGCTTCGCAAGCCGGCTCGGGACTCGCTGTTGTGTTGCAGTCAATCCTCTCCCGCGGCTCCGCGGAGCACGCCCACCCTGTTTCAGTTTGCTCATGCCTGTGCTCTCCCCTCCTCAGTATGGTTGATGAACTGCCGCCGCCGGCTTCCCTCTCACTCCTTCCCGCGGACATCCCGCCGGACGGATCGCTTCGGCCGGCAGCTCCGATTCTCCATAAATATGGGCGGCGATCGCCTTGGCGACATCCGTGGAGAAATCCTGCTGCATGACTCTGATCACTTTCGCCGTCGCTTCCCGCTCGGAAAGATGCCCTTCCTTGCCGCCTTTGGAAATCGCGCCGACGATCTGCTGCCCCGCCACGTTCACCACTTCAAAGTCGCTGCACCACCGCACGTAGATGAACTGGGGGTCGCGCACATCAATGGGCCAGACTCGAACCATTCCACGAATGAGCAATTCCGGATTCAGCGCACCTTCGGTTGCAGGGGACATCGTCGCGACCCGGAGCCCTTCTTTGATCAAACCTTCCGTCAAGGCATGCTGCACGGGTTCGACCTGGTCGCCGATGACGCTGACCGCCAGCACGAGATTCGACGAGAGATACTCGTCCAATTCACGGGTCAGATCCGCGACGCGATAGGTCGCCGCCGTTCCCTGTCCGCTCGCACGGATGACACGAAGATCGGCATTGTAGGTTTCGCGCAAGACCAGATTGCGGGTGGCGCGTTTGAGCGCCCGAACCTTCGCGAGCTTGTCCGACGTCTCGTGAGCCTCTGCGACATCTGATTGAATGGAGTGGTCCAGATCTGTCATCCGCTCCATCAGCGCTGTTTCGGCCTGAGCCCGCTGCATGCCTCCCAAAGCATAGTAGAGGTGTTTTTTCGCGTCGTACCAGCGATCGACAATTTTGGCGTTTTCCAGCACCTTGTCGGTGGACACGCGCGTCAACTGATCGAGGGCGAGCCGCCGTTCGTCGTGGCTCGTCCCCCGCTGCTCGACGACCAGATACGATTCCCAATCCTTGGATTGAGCCGACACCTCCGCCTTGAAAATGCGTGCAAGAGCCGCATAGGCGCGGTCTTCGGCTGCCGAACGGTTGTCGGCCTGTCCCACGCCGGTGAGATATTGTCCGGAAGGATAATCGGGACTGACACCGTCGATCCACGTCGGCTTCGCCTGACCCCATGAACATCCGAGAAGCAACGCTGAGCCCACGAAGACCGCCATCGGACCGTAATTGTTGAGACGCCTCCGGCTCATTGCATCACCCGTTG
>DASUXH010000005.1:0-8894 GCA_036378015.1 Nitrospira sp.
AAGCCGCCAGTGCCGTTCTAAGGCCGCGCAGCTCATGGCCGTCTGCCAGCGCTGATGCCGCCTCCACAAGAGTGGGTGCATCCTGGGTATGCCTGCCAAGAAACCGATAGACGTCGTCCCAAAGGCTGATGACCACGGCGTGGTCTCGCAGTTCATGCGTTTCGAGCACAGCTCCCTTGCCAGCCCGCCGGACTGATTCTTCCACATCGGGGAATGCCAGCACGGGCATCGGATCAGACCCGTTTTGGATCATCGCCATTTCCGTCGTCAGCTGCTGAAGACGGCACGCTCCTGTAAGATTGGCCGACAGCGTGCCGACCCGAGCCAGCGCTGCGCCTCTGCTCGAGCGCGTGTGACCGGCGAGCAACTCCAGCAGCTTCTGCCACTCCAACGCCTCGGTCGTCTGATCGAACAACGTGATGTCCTCGGATTCAGATGATGACTGCTCACTGAGGGGAGCAAAAACTTTAGCGAACCGGCTAGCGAACACGCAAGTCGGCCGAGGGCGTCGAGGCGCCGGCCGGTCTCTGCTCTCGTCTTCCAGGGATGTGGTGCAAAAACGCTCTGACAACGCGGGGTTACCACTTTTGTATCGCTTGACTCAGAGGGGCGACCGCCGATACTATCGCCCTCGTTGCAGCACTGAAGCACCGGCGTTTTTTGGAAGGGACACTCGAATATGGCTATCAAAGTCGGGATTAACGGGTTTGGACGGATCGGACGCAATGTCTTGCGCGCCTCACTCGGCGATCCGGAATTACAGTTCGTCGCGATCAATGATTTGACCGATGCCAAAACACTGGCCTATTTGCTGAAATACGACTCGGTGCATGGCACCCTCAAGGGGAGCGTCGAGGCGAAAGACGACCAAATTCTGGTCGATGGTAAACCGATCAAAGTACTCGCCGTGAAAGATCCCAAGGAGTTGCCCTGGAAAGACCTGAACGTCGAGGTGGTCCTCGAATCGACCGGACGCTTCACCGATCGGGAAGGAGCGGGCAAGCACCTCTCGGCCGGCGCCAAACAGGTCATTATTTCCGCTCCGGCAAAAGACCCAGACGTCACCATCGTGCTGGGCGTCAACGAAGATAAGTTCGACCCCAAGGCTCATCACATCGTCTCCAACGCCTCCTGCACGACCAATTGTCTGGCTCCCGTCGCCAAAGTGCTCTTGGAGACGTTCGGCATCAAACATGGGGTGATGACCACCATTCACTCCTATACCAACGATCAACAACTGCTCGATCTGCCTCACAAGGATCTCCGACGCGCGCGGGCCGCCGGCATGTCCATGATTCCGACGAGCACCGGCGCGGCCAAGGCATTGCATCTCGTCCTGCCGCAACTGAAGGGCAAGATGGACGGTCTCGCAATCCGGGTGCCGACGCCGAACGTCTCCCTGGTAGATCTGACGGTGGAAACGGAAAAAGACTGCGATGTGGCGGCGGTCAACGACGCGTTCCGCAAAGCCGCGAACGGAGCGTTGAAGGGCATCCTCCATTATTCAGAAGATCCCATTGTCTCCATCGACCAAAAAGGCGACGACCATTCCGCGACCGTCGACGCGCCCTTGACGACCGTCATCGACAAACGGCTGGTCAAGGTCATAGCTTGGTACGACAACGAATGGGGTTATTCCTGCCGCGTGCGCGATCTGATCAAGGTCCTCGCGGCCAAATCCAAAGCCCGGTGAACCAACCTGCCCGCGTGATGGGTCAGCCTGCTCCACGCTGACCCATAAGGATAACCATGAATTTGCATAAGCAGACGATCGACGACATCTCGCTGTCCGGCAAACGGGTCATTATCCGTGCCGATTTCAACGTCCCGCTCGATGATTCGCTGCAAATTACGGACGACACCCGTATCCGATCGACGCTCCCGACCATCAACCGCGTCGTCGACGACGGCGGTAAAGCGATCGTCTGCTCGCACCTCGGTCGCCCCAAAGGTGCGTTCGATCCCCATTTCAGTCTGGCGCCCGTTGCGAAGCGGTTGGGACGGCTCCTGGGAAAAGACGTCATTTTTGCGCCGGACTGCATCGGCCCGAACATCGAAAGCCTGGTCGCCAAAATGAAGCCGGGCGACGTCATGCTGCTCGAAAATCTTCGTTTTCATTCCGGGGAAGAAAAAAATGACGAGACGTTTTCAAAGTCGCTGGCCGCATTGGGCGACGTCTATATCAACGATGCCTTCGGGGCCGCGCACAGAGCACACGCATCGACCGTGGGGATCACGAAGTACGTTCCCGTTGCCGCGGCCGGTTTTCTGTTGAAAAAAGAAATCGAATATCTCGAAGGTGCGGTCGAAAATCCGGTGCGCCCCTTCGTCGCCATCCTCGGCGGCGCGAAAGTCTCGGGGAAGATCGGCGTAATCGAGAACCTCGGCAAGCGCGTGGACAAGGTCATCATCGGCGGCGGCATGGCCTTCACCTTCTTGAAGGCGAAAGGTCTCGAAATCGGGAACTCTCTGGTGGAAAACGACATGCTCGATTTCGCAAAGGGCATCGAAGATCACGCCTTTTCCCGCGGTGTGAAATTCTATCTGCCGGTCGATTGCGTCGTGGCCGCCAGCCGCGAAGCCGGCGCCGAAACCAAGATCGTGCCGGTCCAGGAAATTCCCAAAGGCTGGTACGCCCTCGATATCGGTCCCGCCTCGGTCAAACTGTTTGGCGAAGCGGTGCAGAATGCGAAGACCATTCTTTGGAACGGCCCGATGGGCGTGTTCGAGGTCGACGCATTTGCGCGCGGCACACTGTCCATTGCGCACGCCATTGCCGATGCCTACGCTCTGACGATCGTCGGTGGTGGTGAGACCGCCATGGCGATTCATCGTGCCGGTGAATCAGAGAATATTTCCTTCATTTCCACTGGCGGCGGCGCGGCCCTCGAATTGCTGGAAGGCAAACCACTGCCAGGCCTCGTTGCCCTGCCCGAGCGCAAAGACTAGCGAATCACTCACCCGTGCGCACCACGCTTATCGTCGGGAACTGGAAAATGAACAAGACGGCCTCGGAGGCCGTCCGCTTCGTCCGCGAACTGGCCGGCGTCCTTACCAAGGATCCCGCCGTGGAGATCGTATTGGCCCCGCCGTTCACGGCGCTGGAATCGGTCCATGGCGTTTTGGGATCCGTCTCGCACCTCGCCCTGGGCGCTCAAAATCTGCATTGGGAACCACAAGGCGCCTTCACCGGCGAAATTTCCGGTCCCATGTTGCGCGATGTCGGCTGCACCTATGTGATCGTCGGCCACTCGGAGCGCCGAACGCTGTTCGGAGAACAGGACGGCGACATTCATAAGAAAATCCGCTCGGCCTTGGCCAACGGCCTTCGCCCGATCCTTTGCGTCGGCGAATCTCTCGACGAGCGCGAATTGAATCGCACGGATGCGGTGGTGACGGGTCAGGTCGCTGCAGGGCTTGCTGAACTGACCGCCGAACAGTTAAAGGCCGTCACAATCGCCTACGAACCGGTGTGGGCCATCGGCACAGGCCGTGCGGCCACCACCGAACAGGCCGTCGCCGTGCATTGCGCCATCCGGGCCTCTATCGCCTCCGCCTGGTCTATGGAAGCAGCGAATCGCATGAGAATTCTCTACGGAGGCAGCGTGACGCCGCAGAACGCGCCGTCGCTCCTGCGCGAATCCGAGATCGATGGCGCCCTCGTCGGCGGGGCTTGTCTGAAGACGGAATCGTTTGCTACAATCGTCCTCGCCGCAAAGAACAGACCCGTGCACTAATCACACAACACACACATGCACACACTCGTCATTATCATTCACATCATCGCCTGCTTCCTGATGATCGGCGCCATTCTGTTGCAATCGGGTAAAGGCGCGGAAATCGGCGCGGCATTCGGCGGCTCAAGCCAGACCGTGTTCGGCAGCCGTGGACCTGCAAACTTTCTCAGCAAGTTCACCGTCGTGGTCGCCGTCGTCTTCATGGTGACCTCGCTCAGCCTGGCAATCCTTGCAAAAGAGCGGACGTTCTCTTCGACAGTCATTGACCTCAAGAAGAAGGACAGTTCCGAAACAACTCCAGCGGCTCCCGCCGCTCCGACGGACAAGCCGGCCTCAGACTCGCATTCCTCCAGCGATCCCGCCGCTCACTGAGACAAAGGGACTCCGACACACTTAGGACGCTGAAGAAAGGCTGTCGGCAAGGCCGCAGCGAGCGAAAGCCCGAGGCGTACGGTTTGATGTACGTTGAGGGTTTGAGCGAGCGAGAACGTAGCTGACAGCTTTTGTTGAGCGTCCTTATACGCGGGTCAGCCAGGAGTCGTGCGAAGGATCCTCTCCCCGCACGATCGAGAAGAAGCGCTTCTGCAGCGCGGCCGTGACCGGACCAGGTTTGCCTGCGCCGATTTGGCGTTTATCGATTTCTCTCACAGGGGTCAACTCAGCGGCCGTGCCCGTCACGAACACTTCCTCGGCAATGTACATTTCGTCCCGCGTGAACCGCTCTTCGAGTACGGCGAGGCCCTGCTCACGGGCAAGCTCGATCACGGCATTGCGAGTAATGCCTTCAAGGATGGATGTCAGCGGAGTGGTTTTCAGGCGTCCTTTCCGCACGATGAAGATGTTTTCGCCTGTACCCTCCGACACGTAACCTTCAGGATCCAGCAGAATGGCTTCATCATAGCCGTTTGCCTTGGCCTCGCGCTTCGCCAAGATCGAATTGACGTAGTAACCCGAAATTTTCCCTCTCGTCATCGATACGTTCACATGGTGCCGCGTAAAGGACGAGATACAGGCCCTCATGCCGTTGGCCAACGCATCATCGCCCAGATACGAACCCCACTTCCATGCGGCGATGGCGAGCTTGATCGGATTGTCGCCGGGATAGACTCCCATGGCTCCGTAACCGACATAGACCAGCGGCCGGATATAACAAGCGTCCAGTTTGTTGATCCGCACAGTCTCCACAATCGCTTCCGCGACGTGCTTCTTTTCAAAGGGAATCGTCATCATGCCGATGTGAGCTGAGTCGAACAGTCGATCGACGTGCTCCTGCAGCTTAAAAATGGCCGACCCCGCCTTTCCTTTGTAGCAGCGAAGCCCTTCGAAGGCGGCAAGTCCGTAATGCAACGAGTGGGTCAGGACATGCACCTTGGCGTCCGCCCAGTCGACGAACGTACCGTCCATCCAGATTTTTCCCTGCGGGTCCATCCTGAAACGGACTATAGCAGCGGTTTTAAAGAAGCGTCAAGCAAACGCGCCGAGGAGGCGCCTTACGGCGCCTTCGGCGGATGCAGACTGAGATCGGCCTTGATGAGATCGGCAAGACGATGGGCCGCATGAGGCGTGAGATGTTCAATCCGTAACCCGAATTCATGCTGGTTCGTCCACCGCACCGACGCGCGGGCAATTTCCAACGGAGGTTCGTTCACTCCGAGCAGGAGACGAACGCACACGTCGCTGCCCGGCATCAGGGAATGATCGCCCAGCACGCGCAACCCCGTGCGACTTAGATTCTTCACGACGCCCTTCCCGATTACGCTCCCGCTCATGTAATAAGAGCTGTACCAGGTAGCAATACGGCGATAGGGTCTGAGGACAAACCTCGTGCGGGGAGTTTTGGCGATCGCCTTCATGCTGCCGAGCGTACGACGCCAATTGGTTGCAAAAATAGCCTACGAACAGGGGGCGGGATGACGCCGGCACTTCCTTGACACCTTAGAAATCACTGTGATACATAACGACGTTCTGTCAGGGAGGAAAGCATTCATGTACGCAATCGTGGAAACGGGCGGCAAGCAATATCGAGTGGAAAACGGGTCTCTCCTTCAAGTCGAACGTCTTTCGGGCGACGTGGGCGGCCGAGTGGTATTGAGCGAGGTCCGGTTGGTTCATGGCGACAAGGGCGTTCTCGTCGGACAACCACTGGTGAAAGGCGCAAAGGTCACGGCGGAGATCATCGATCAAGGTCGCACTCGATCGATCATGGTCTTCAAGAAACAACGGCGTAAAAATTATCGGCGTACCAAGGGCCATCGTCAGAATTTTACGAAACTGCGGATCACCGGAATCGAAACAGCTTGATTCAGGTTTTTGCGACATCCGCTGAAATAGAGGCAACTCATGGCGACCAATAAAGGCGGCGGCTCATCAAGAAACGGGCGTGACAGCAATCCACAATATCTCGGCGTGAAAGCGTACGGCGGTGAAACCGTGAAAGCGGGCGCCATCATCGTGCGGCAGCGGGGCACGAAGTTCTTCCCCGGTTTCAATGTCGGCCTCGGCAAAGACCATACTCTCTTCGCCCGCGTGACGGGAATCGTCAAATTCGAGGGCGGACGCGCGCGACAGAAGGTCAGCGTCTACCCCGTGCCCGCAGCCTCGTAACCACCGCGTTTCCCTTTCTCCTGAGTCACCACGCAGTCATCGGCAGGATGCGTGCACCGCCCAATCTCCCGGGCGATGTGAGGGTCGGTGTATTGACTCAGCGTATCAACAGGGACATCCGATGTTCGTCGACGAAGTCTCCATTACAGTCAAGGCCGGTCGCGGCGGCGACGGGAGCTGCAGCTTCCGCCGCGAGATGTTCGTGCCGCGCGGAGGGCCGGACGGCGGTGACGGAGGCAACGGAGGCGATGTCGTGTTGACCGCCTCCCAACGATTGACCACCCTTCTCGACCTGCGGTATCAGCGCCATTACGAGGCGGAGGACGGGAAACCTGGAAGTGGATCCAATTGCACCGGACGTAGAGGAAAATCCGTCGAAGTCCTCTTGCCGGTCGGGACCGCAATTTACGACCTCCACACGGGCGGCCTCCTTGCGGACTTGGTCGCGGACGGAGACTCCGTCACCATCGCCTGCGGCGGCAAAGGCGGGCGAGGCAACAGCCATTTTGCGACGTCCACCAATCGCGTGCCGACGCATTTTGAGCGAGGCACCGCCGGCGAGGAACACGAGCTGCGGCTCGAACTGAAGCTGTTGGCCGACGTCGGTCTCATCGGATTTCCCAATGCCGGCAAGTCGACCTTGATCGCTGCGGTCTCCGCGGCACGTCCGAAGATCGCGGACTATCCGTTTACCACGCTCATCCCCAACCTCGGAGTCGTGCGGTATGCCGAAGACCGCAGTTTCGTGGTCGCCGACATTCCCGGACTCATCGAAGGCGCACATGAAGGCAAGGGCCTCGGCATTCAGTTTCTACGCCATATCGAACGGACATCTTTGCTGCTTCACCTGATCGACGTCTCTGAGGCCGCAATAGAAAATCCCGTGGTGAGTTTTGAGATCATGCGGCAGGAACTGACAGCCTATGATCCAGCGGTGGCCAAACGTCCCTTTGCCGTCGTCCCAACCAAGATCGATGCGGCCGGAGACGGCAGCCGGCTTGCGTCCCTTCAGAAATTTTGTCAGCGACGGAAACTTGATTGTCTGCCCGTGTCATCGGCCACAAGGGCAGGTCTTACGGACTTGATCACATTTGTCGGTCAACGTGTCGAACAGCTACGATCGACGGCATGCGAAACGAAGTCTTAAAACAGGCTAAGCGGATCGTCGTCAAGATCGGCAGCAGTCTTGTCTCCTCGCGCGAAGCCGGTCTCGAACCCGAGCGCATCGACAGGCTGGCGGAAGACCTGGCGACGCTCCAAACGGCCGGCCGAGAAGTACTCGTCGTCTCCTCCGGAGCGATTGTTTCTGGCATCAAGAAACTTTCCCTCAAGGAATATCCGAAAAGTCTGCCGGTGAAACAGGCGGCGGCGGCGGTCGGACAAAGCCGGCTCATGTGGGCTTATGAAAAGTCCTTTGAGCGACTTGGGATCAAGGTCGCGCAGATTCTTCTCACCCATCAGGACTTGGCCGACCGGCGTCGGTTCCTGAATGCCCGGCACACGTTGGGCGCCCTGATCGAGTTCCAGGTCATTCCCATCATCAATGAAAATGATACCGTGGCCGTGGATGAAATCCGCGTCGGGGATAACGATACCCTTGCCGCCGAGGTGGCGCATCTGGTTGATGCCGACCTGCTCGTTATTTTGTCCGATATCGACGGGTTATTTACGGAAGATCCCAGGAAACATGCTTCGGCTGAACTCATTCCCTTGATCACGGAGATTACGGACGACATCGAACGGCGCGCCGGCGTTTCAACCACGTTCGGCAGCACGGGGGGCATGGCCACAAAGGTGCGTGCGGCCAAAAAGGTCGGCGAGTACGGGGTCGCCACCCTGATCGTGAACGGCCAGACCAAAGGCCTCCTGCCCCACATCCTTGCCGGCGACAACCCGGGCGGAAGCCTGTTTCTTGCCAAAGCCCGGCGGATGAACAGCCGCAAGCATTGGATCGGTTACACTTTGCGGGCGCGCGGGTCAGTTTCGCTCGATCAGGGGGCCGTCGATGCGCTCACCAAGCGCGGCAGGAGTCTGCTGGCCTCCGGTATCGTCACCGTGACCGGCTCGTTCGAGGCCGGAGACCCGATCAGCTGCCTCGACCCGGACGGCAAGGAGTTCGCCAAGGGACTCGTGAATTGCTCTTCGGAGACCTTGATCAAGATCAAGGGTCTCAAGACGGTCGAGATTCAACAGCGTCTTGGGCCCCAAGAGTATGAGGAAGTCATTCATCGGGATAATCTTGTGATTCTTTGAGCCGCCGTCACGAGGTATGGAGTGCCGTCGGTAGGCGTACTGGGCGGAACCTTCAACCCCATTCATAATGGCCATTTGGCGATCGCGCGACAGACGCGTGAGGCGCTCGCCCTTGATCGAGTGGTCTTCGTTCCGACGGGTGATCCGCCGCACAAGCCGAATGAACACCTCGCGACGGCCGAGCACCGCTATGAAATGGTCCGTCTGGCAATTGCGTCCGACCCTTTGCTCTCCATTTCCGATGTCGAGGTGCGACGGCCGGGGAAATCCTACACCGTTGATACCATTCGCCTTCTGCAG
>DASUXH010000006.1:0-7077 GCA_036378015.1 Nitrospira sp.
CGTCTTTCGGGTAGAGAATGGCTTATTTAGGTGGATGACCTGCGGTTTGTTAGTTAGCTAACGCATTGTGATGAGCTTGTTTCCCCAGTACTCAATGCCTGCCTACCCCATCGCTACCATTTGAAAGCTTGAGGGAAGCCTCCGGAGGGCCGAAGGCTTCCTTTTGAAGCGGTTCAGCCCTTCAACACATGAGCGGCATTCCACTGCTGCGCTGATATTTCGTAAGCGCATGTTTTAGTCCCTCCTGTGAATAAGTGGAACAACTCTGGTAACCGTGCAATAGAAAAGGACGAGTCGCAGTCTAACTAAAACACGGGTTCAAATCCCGTCCCGGACCACCAAACCGAGCTTGCTCGTGCCGCCCGCTCTTCAGGCGCAGCCTCTCTTGATTGAGCGGGACAGAAGTGTCGGTAAGGTTTCAGGAAAATCGATGGTTGGCCATTATATTGACGTATATCGCTATATCTAATGGTAGCCGACTTCTCGGGTTTCGAAGTCTTGCTCAACCTCGTGCCGCGTGCTCAATACCCTGAAATCCCGGTGATCGTCCTCACCCGGCTCTCCAATCACTATTTGTTGGAAGCCGCGACCAAGAACGGCGCGTTAGCCGCCCTTCACAAGCCCCTGTCTTCTGGGGACCTCCTCGATCAAGTCATTCACAAGGCGATGGCGTCTAGGAGCAGGGAATTGAAACGGTCCGATGTCGCACCGACGGCAAAACTTGAAATGAGCCAATAGCAGGTGTCCTGGTGCCGAGCAACACCTCGCACCAAAGGGCACCTGTTCTCTCCTGCATACACACCTACAGCTCGTTTGGATCATCGAAGGACAAAAAGGACCGAATTAGCGGAGGCATGGACATTGCTGTTTAAATAACCTTTGACCCCTTCACCACATACCTCGGAGACCATCAATGAACCGCCGTCACCCGATTTCATGCCGACAGGGTACTCTGCTATTTCTAGCGATTGTCTGTTTGACGATCAGTGCCTGTGCAGGAGGCACCTCTTCTAGGGAGGCGCAGAAGAGCAATCCAACTCGACTCGATGACTCGACGAGGGAACTCCGTCAATCGGCTCAAGGAGGAGATGCGGCGGCGCAAAATAACCTCGGCCTGCTGTATTACGAGGGCAAAGTCGTCCCACAGAACCATATGAAGGCGAAAGAGTGGTTCGACAAGGCCGTGGCGCAAGGACATGCAGGCGCCCAAGTGAATTTAGGTACGTTGTATTTGCGAGGTGAGGGTGCTCCGCAAAGCAGCCAAATGGCGTTGTTTTGGTTCGGTCGGGCCGCGGCGCAAGAAGATGCGTTGGCCTTTGCGAACCTCGGGATGATGTACCAGGTGGGACGTGGCGTGCTTCAGGATTTCGTTCAAGCTCACATGTGGTACAACCTGTCGGCAGCCCACGGACAACCAAGATCGGCAGACGCGCGTGACACCCTTGCGAAACAGATGACCTTCGCACAAATCGCCGAGGCCCAGCAGCTGGCGAGAGAGTGGAGGCCACTGGAGGAGAAATCACGGAAGACGATCTACTAACAGCCATTCATGTCACTCTTCATCCTTTTCGTCGAGACTCCCTGACCGAAAGCCCATAGTGCGATTCAATGTCCTCTTGCAGGTGCTTCCTCACAGCGAAGGTCAATCCTTTCACGCGCCACCTCGCTTCATTCGTTCGTTGACGCCTCCCGCATCGGTTGTGTATAACGGAGGCGCTCTCACTTGTGTCATTCTTCGCGACAGGTCAACTCACCATGGGCGCACGCGAATTCCATGACGGCGCAAAAGACGGCTTCGAAGCCCTCGAACCGCTGAACCCCGAAGTCATCCGCTCGTTCGACGACCTCTTGGTCGCCATGCGCAAAACGGCGTTCGGAGGCCGCCGCCTGGGCGAGGCCTATGAAGTGCTGTGGGCCATGATTGAGGATCCCGATTGTTCGGTCGTGATGACGCTGTCCGGTGCCATGACGATTGCGAAAATGGGCAAGATCATCAGCTCCATGATCGACCATGGGATGGTGCAATGCGTGGTGTCGACCGGCGCATTGATTGCTCATGGCCTGAGCGAGTCGGTGGGCAAGACGCATTACCGCGTGCCTCCCTCAGTGAGCGATGAAGAGCTCTTTAAGAATGGGTACAATCGCGTCTACGACACCTTGGAGATGGAAGCGAATCTGAACTACGTCGAGCATGTCGTAGGCCAAACCATGAAGCGCATCAATCCCGACCAGCCCCTGTCCTCCGAAATGCTGACTCGCGAGTTGGGACACACATTGGCCGAAGAGTTCGACGGGGATGGCATCCTAAAGAGCGCGTATCTGAAAAAGGTTCCTGTCTACATTCCTGCCTTCACCGACTCCGAAATGGGTCTGGATGTCGGCACGTGGGCCATGAGTCGGGTGGTGGACCAGGCCCGTGCCCAGGTCAAGGGCGGCAGCGATCTCGACATCCTTCACGCCATCACTAAGTCGTACCCGTCCTTTAACCCCTATCAGGATCTGAATAGTTATACACAGCACATTACGGCGGCGAAGCGACTCGGCATCTTCACGATCGGCGGGGGAGTCCCCCGGAACTGGTCTCAACAGGTCGGACCTTATATCGAAATTAGCAACATGCGGTTGGGGCTGAGCGTGAAGCCTCCACGTTTCCGCTACGGCGTCAGAATTTGTCCGGAACCGGACTATTGGGGCGGGCTGAGCGGCTGTACCTATCAGGAAGGCATCTCCTGGGGAAAGTTCGTGCCGCCGGAAGAGGGAGGTCGTTTTGCCGAAGTCTTGAGCGATGCTACGGTGGTGTGGCCCTTGCTCATGGCCGGGCTGCTTGAGCGTAAAAAGGCCAAGCAGGCGGCTCGGAAATGAAGCATGCGATCCTCGGACGCTCCGCCGCGCTTCTGCTGGGATTCGTGCTTGCGGCCACGGGAGCATCAGGGGCCGAGACGGCCTCGCTCACGGATGATGCTCGTAGCCAAGGCAAGACTGATGCTCCTCTGACTCTCATTGAATATTCCGACTTCACATGTGGCTATTGCCTGAAGTTCTTCAAGGAGACGTTGCCGAAGTTGCAGGCCCAGTACATCGATTCCGGGAAGATCAAGTTCGTCTACCGCGACTATCCGCGGGCAGACCGGGGCGTCGGAGTTGAAGCGGCCGTCGCGGCCCGTTGCGCAGGAGCGCAGGGGCGCTATTGGGCCATGCATGATCGATTGTTCGGTGAAGGCAGCAAGCTGGAGTCCGCCTCGTTCAAGACTGCGGCGAAATCCCTCGGGTTGGATCAGGCGGAGTTCGGCAAGTGCTTCGATGAACGGCGACATCTGGAATCGATTTTCCAGGATCGCCGCGAAGCCAACCGTTGGGGGTTTCACGGTACACCGGGCTTTATTTTGATGCAGACGGTCGGAGGGCCGACCGAACAGATTCCGGCCGTAGCGATTCCGGGGGCGTTTCCGTTTGAGGCGTTTGCCGAAGAAATCGACCGGATGTTGTCCAAGGTGCACGGTTCGTAACACTCACCCATCACGAGACGAAGGAAAACCGTATGTCTGATGCACAGTCGTTCTGGCCCGTCGCGCAGCGCGAAGGTGAACCGCCGTTTTGGGTCTGTATGTCTTGCCTTTCGGAAGTGTTTTATCGCAAGGTTCCGATGCCCGATTGTCCGGGATGTCACGGCGTTTCCACCTACGAGGCGTTCCCCATTGAGGCGATCGCCGACTGGGGCACCGAAGACTTGGTCGAGAGGGCGCGGGCTGCGGAACAGGCGGCGAGCGTGCACCAGGATTCCGCCTCTTCGGTCGAGTCCACACCGTAGGCTGCCCATCGTCCACGCGGAGTTCTTATTGCAGGGACCACGTCCATTTCTCATCGGCGGCCACTGGCGCCAGGGAGACACCGCCGCTCCCGTGCACGATCCCTTCACGGGAAAGGTCCTTGCCGACGTCTCCCAGGCCAGCGAGAGCGACGCCGAAGCGGCCATCCAATCGACCGTTGAGGCGGCAAAACCGATGGCCGACATGCCGGCCCATCGCCGCTTTCATCTCCTCCAGAGGATCGCCGGCTCGTTGTATGATCGTCGCGAAGAGTTCGCCCGGCTCATGACGGGAGAGGCGGGAAAGCCGATCTCGGACGCCCGCAGGGAAGTATCGCGAGCCGTTCAGACCTTCACCGTCGCCGCCGAAGAAAGCAAGAGAATCGCCGGCGATGTCATTCCGCTCGATTGGACGCCGGGGACCGATTCACATTTCGGCATTCTACGCCGTTTTCCCATCGGCCCGATCCTGGGCATCACGCCATTCAACTTTCCCTTGAATCTCGTCGCGCATAAAGTCGCGCCTGCCCTGGCCGCAGGGAATCCGATTCTGATTAAGCCGGCGCCGCAGACTCCATTGACCGCCTTGTTGCTTGGCGAGGTGGCGCTTGAGGCCGGCGTTCCTCCCGGTGGATTCAATGTGCTGCCGTGCGGGAACCAGGTGGCTGAACGCTTAGTCGTTGACGAGCGCTTCACGCTGTTGAGCTTTACGGGCAGCGCGGCTGTCGGGTGGCGCCTCAAGGAAAAGTGCGGGAAGAAGAAGGTGCTCCTCGAGCTCGGAGGCAACGCCGGCGTCATCATCGAACCGGATGCCGATCTGGACTTCGCGGCCCAACGCTGCGCCGCCGGCGGGTTCGGCTACGCGGGGCAAACCTGCATTTCCGTGCAACGAATTCTCGTTCATCATTCCGTTGCCGACCTGTTTACCACCAAACTGCTGCTGCAAGTGGCTCGGTTGAAAGGGGGCGATCCGAGCGACGAGAGCACCGTCATCGGTCCGCTGATCGACCAGAAGGCCGCCGACCGTGTCGAACAGTGGATCGAAGAAGCCGTCGGTCAAGGCGCTCGCGTTCTCTTAGGCGGCAAACGCATGGGGTCGGTGGTCGACGCGACGGTGTTGTCCAATGTGACGCCGTCCATGAAGGTGTCCTGCCAGGAAGTCTTCGGCCCGGTGGTGACTGTCACGTCCTATCGCCGGCTCGACGAGGCCGTTGACGCATTGAACGCATCGGAATACGGACTGCAGGCCGGTGTCTTCACCCAGGACATCAACAAGGTCTTTCATGCATTCCGTCATCTGGAAGTTGGAGCCGTCCTGGCCAACGAGATTCCGACGTTTCGCGCCGATCATATGCCGTACGGCGGTGTGAAGGATTCGGGTCTCGGACGGGAGGGCGTGCAGGCGGCCATCGAGGAGATGACCGAACCTCGATTGCTCGTGGTGAACGTTCGACCGCCCTCTGCCGGATAGGGAGAAAAACGTCGGGGATATTGCGATCCTCGAACATTCTTGATACAACAGCGACCCGTGGCTTGACGAAAGTTCGCGTCAGGCTTGGAGTTTCTTGCGGTTGGACGGAGCAAGGGAGAAGAGACGATGGTACCTACGCACATGTTTCTGACTCGAGGAGTCGGCGTCCACCGCGAAAAGCTGGCCTCGTTCGAACAAGCATTGCGCAGCGCCGGTGTGGCGTACTGTAACCTCGTCAGCGTCTCGTCCATTCTCCCACCCAACTGCAAAATCATCCCACGGAAGCGCGGCGAAAAATTGTTGAATCCGGGTGAAATTACCCATTGTGTGATGGCCAGGTCGGAAACCAACGAACGCAACCGTTTGATTTCGGCCTCCATCGGGCTGGCGATCCCGACGGACCGCCGTACCTATGGGTATCTTTCCGAGCACCACGCGCATGGGGAAACGGACGAGGAGACGGGCGAATACACCGAGGATCTGGCCGCGCAAATGCTTGCGACGACGTTGGGCGTCGAGTTCGATCCCAACATCGCATGGAAGGAACGTGAGCAAGTCTTCAAGATGGGCGGCAAGATCGTACGCACCTTGAATATTACTCAGTCGGCCATTGGAAAGCCCGGGCGATGGACCACCGTCGTCGCTCTGGCAGTGTTCATTCCTCTGGAAAATCTGCCGAAGCGGGCCCGCCGCTAACCGCCGGAGCCAAGCGGCGCGCAAAACCCTCGCGTGCAGCCAGCGAGTACATGTTTATGACGCTTCCCGCTGGATGGGAAGGCTATCAGCACAACTTTTTAGGGCTCGAAGAACCGTGGTGCCATCCCGACCAGGCCGGCGTGTATGTGCTTCCTGCTCCCTATGAGCACACCTCCAGCTACATTCTAGGCTCGGATGAAGGGCCGTCGGCCATCATTGAAGCCTCCCATCAAGTCGAGTTCTACGATGAAATGCTTCGTTGCGAGCCGTACCGCGAATGGGGCGGCATCGCCACGGTCACGCCGCTCGATCTCAAGGGCAAGGTCGACAAGGAAGCGGTGGAGGCGATCGAAGCGTTCGTGCGTTCCTTCGTCGCGACCGGCAAATTTCTCGTCACCCTGACGGGCGAACATACGGGAGCGTTAGGCGCGATCAGGGCACATGCGAAGAAGTATCCGGGGTTGACGGTTGTCCAGATCGATGCCCACGGTGATCTCCGCCACGCCTACCTCGACAATCTCTATAGCCACGCCAGCGTCATGGCGCGCGTGGCAGACGACGGATTGCCGCTCGTGCAGGTCGGGATTCGATCGATTAGCCCGGAAGAGGTGGCTCGTATCGCGCGCACTGATCAGATTTCGACATTTTTTGCCGCTCAGCTGCTGGATCCGGCGGGCCCCTATGAAGGGAAATCCGCTCGCTGGATTCCCGATGTCGTCAAGGCCTGCCGCGGACCAGTGTATCTGACCTTCGATTGTGACGGGCTCGACGCGTCGCTTGTTCCTGCCCTGGGGACGCCCGAACCAGGCGGACTCGGCTGGTACGATACGTTGAATTTCATCACCGCTTTGGCGAACGGGCCCGGAATCCTCGGGATGGACATCAGCGAGATTGCACCGATCAAAGGATTCGTGGCTCCTCAGTTTTGTATCGCCCGGTTGATCTATCGTATCTTGGGACGGGTAAAGGCCGGCCGGCGCGTCCACTAGCAGGATGCGAAAATGGCCGTCAGCTTCGTTCTCACATCGCTCTGACCCTCAACGTACCGAACAAAGTACGTCTCGGGCCATCGCTCGTTGCGGCCTGACTGGTGAAAAGCGCGTCT
>DASUXH010000007.1:0-2959 GCA_036378015.1 Nitrospira sp.
CTCCTGAAGGCATTCTGACCTCCGTGAATGTGGAGATGACCTCGAAAACGTTCTGGGAATCGGGATTCACGACGATCACGGACATGATCGGCCAGCTCGAAGCTACACTATAAATCGCCCACTTACGTCAACATTAACCGACGTTCTTGATGAACGTGGATGCTCTCTTGACAGAATGTGAAATGCATGACATACTGAGAATGCTTCTCATAATCGTCATTGGCATGGAGGCGTCCATGTATCTGTGCTTGTGCAAGGGAATCACCGATTCCGAAGTCCGCGACGCAGGACGTGCCGGCATTGTGATGCCGTGTCAAATCAAAGCCAAGTTCGGCTTGAAAGACGCAGGCTGTTGCGGCCGGTGCGCGAAAAATATTAAGACCTTCGTCGAACTTGCCGCCACCGAACACCGTCTCCTGAATCCCGTCAGTAGCTGACCACCTACCCCGATAACAAACAAGCAATCTCCCCGACCGAGGTACGCAGCGATGGAAATCCCTGCATTTTTTTGCCGTCCGAAAGGAATGGAGGATAAGGAGCAGTGGATTAATTCGAGGGTGGGGGCCTGAGCATCGCGGCCACTTCGGCCACCCGTCGGCCGAGCGCTTGCGCGTCGGCCAATTCTTTTTTGTCGACGCCAGGACTGTCGCCTTCCGTCGTCGCAGAAGCACCAAAGGCACCTCCTCCGCTGACGACGATCATCTGATTGCCAAGCATGGCCGCAAGGATCGTCAACATCGTCACTTCCTTGCCGCTCGAAACCTGTCCTCCGGTGGCAAAGGCAGCGCCGATCTTGTTCTTCATCTTGAATTCCGGAAAGACACCGAATTTGAATTGCCAGTTGTCGAAGAAGGTTTTCACTTCGCCTGACATATTGGACCAATATACGGGAGAGCCGATGACGATCGCATCGGATGAAAATAGATCGTCCGCCGTGACCTGTCCGACTCGTTTGAGCACGACGGTGGTGCCGGGTAGGCTCTTGGCGCCTTCGCCCACGGCTTCCGCCATCCGCTCGGTATTTCCGGACAGCGAATGGTACGCGACCAACACCTTGACCGCAGCGAGGGCGGGCTCATCCGCAGAGACAGAGTTCGAGTTGAGCGCAAGGTGGGAGACAATCAGATAGAGAACGAGGCGGACAAAGAGCTGGTGCCAGTTGCCCTGGATCACCGCCGAAACGTTTCCTCTTCCATACGCTCTTCAACAGAGACATCGGTCAAGGCGCCGCGGTAATCGCAGCGATGACAGCGAACGCGCCAGGATTCGATCCACTTCTCCTGCACGTAGGACTGCCGACATTTCGGGCAGACGAACACGCCCTTTACATAATGCACTTTTCTGACTTCCTTCATACGACCTCCGCTGATGTTTTGAGAATCTCACAGGTTACTGCGGGATTGCAAGGCGAGCAGACGGCCATTTAGCAGTGGGACGCGATCACAACCGGCCATTTGCCTGCCTTGACTCGCGAATGGTCCGTCGATAGGATCGGCAGGTGCACACCCGATGGGCCATTGCCTTCGCCTTCGCCTTCGCACTGCTCACGTCGCTCCCCTCCTGCATCCAAGCAGATGACGGTTTGGTTCCTATTCAGCTTCCGGGAGGCGTGGTCATCCAGGCCGAAATCGCCGACACGATGAAGAAGAGGGCTGAAGGGTTGATGTACCGTGAACACCTGGCCAAGGACCGCGGCATGCTGTTCACGTTTGGCCAAGCTCAGCCCTGGACGTTCTGGATGAAAAACACCAAGATCCCACTCGACATCATTTGGATGAACGAAAAAAAGCAAATTATCCATATTGCGCGGAACGTGCCGATCTGCACCAGGACCGATGACGGCTGTCCCCAGTATCAACCAAACGATCCGGCCACGTATGTGTTGGAGCTTGGCGGGGGTGAGGCTGAGCGCCTCAAACTCGAGAAGGGCTCGAAGCTGCAGTTCCGACTGCCTGACTCTACTTCTCCTGCCAGGCCCTGACTCGCCTCGCTGTAATCACGCCATCCACCCGTTCGATCGCTTTTAAGACCTGGTCCAGGTGCTCGGTCCCGGAAACTTCGACGATGAAATCAAGCACGGCCTTGCGGTCCTCTCTCGTTGCGATTTCGGCCCGGCTGATATTGGCGCGACATTCGGCAATTGCCGAGGAGACATTGGCCAGCACGCCCGTTTTGTCCACTGCCATCACCGAGACTTTCACCGCATGCGTGCTCGGTGTCGTATTATCCCACTCCACTTCCACGAGACGCTCCCTGTCGTAGTCGAGCGCTTCCAGGTTGGGACAATCGACGGCATGGATCGTCAATCCTCGTCCCCGCGTGATATAGCCGAGGATCCGGTCGCCGGGCACCGGATTGCAGCAGCGCGACAGCTGCATCAGGACGTCCCGCGCCCCCTTCACCTTCACACCCTTGTCATCGGATTTGCCGGCCATCGCCTTGCGCGGGGCCTGGCGTGTTTCCGGAGACGCCTTCGCTGACGACGTCAGCTTCTCCAGCACATTTGCCGCGGGCAGATGGCCGAAGCCGACTGAAGCGATCAGTTCGTCCATGCTGTCATAGCCTGATTGCCGGGCCACGGCGGCAAGATCGGGCGACTTGAGCATCTGTGCCGGCGCCATACCGTGGCGGCGGAATTCGGACTCAAGAAGGCGGCGCCCGATCTCCACACTGCGCTTTTGCTCTTCGACCTTGATCCAGTGCTTGATCTTGGTCTTGGCCCGCGATGTGCGAACGAATTTCAGCCAGTCCTTGTGCGGCGTCTGGGTAGGCGAGGTGAGAATTTCAATCGTGTCACCGCTTTCGACTTGATGCTTCAATGGCACGATCTTGCCGTTTACCTTCGCTCCGACACAGTGGTCGCCGACTTCGGTATGAATCGCATACGCAAAATCGACCGGCGTCGAGCCTCGCGGAAGTTCCTTCACGATCCCTTTTGGTGTGAATACGTAGACAACAT
>DASUXH010000008.1:0-3705 GCA_036378015.1 Nitrospira sp.
GGTTCATCCATCGTTAACCTCCTCCTTAAGAGTAGGCCAGAAACGGGTTTTCTGACAAGCCGGACGCCGAATTTTCCGAAGAGCGTTGACACGCTCTAAATCATTGTGTTGTTTGAAGCTCTGGGCGACCTGCTACACTAGAAGACACCATGAACACAGGCCGATACAGAGACATGAGGCAGAGATTTACGTTTTTTCTGCTGGTTTTCTCTTTGATGTCCGGCGTCGGCATATCTGGCCAAGGTCTGGCTGCCCGCAAGGCACCGAAGGAGTCTCCCGGCGTTCCGTCGAACAATCTGATCCCAGCCGGTAAATCTCGATCGCAGATGCCCCTAGCCAAGCCTACTCCCTCGGCCCGTCCCTTGTCAGCCGAGAGCAGACCGACATTCATACATGGGAAAAAATCCACCGCAAGCGAGACGCCCTCGATGGGACGAAAGACCCGTCGGCCGCTGAAGGCCTCAAGGAAGACCGCCGTCAAGGCGGTGGTTCAGCCACGCACCGATTTGAGCCCTTATGGGATGCTCGAAGATTCCCAGCGGTATGATCCCAGCCCTCGTGCCGTGTCGGCCGGCGTCCCCAATCCCCAGAGACTCGATCTGGCTCATGATCATTTTCAGGAGTTGGACCGTAATCAAGACGGAAAGGTCGATCCGGTTGAACGCGCGGTGGGCCGTATCGATATCGATCGCGATCTCTACACCCGCACGCGGCATTAGCCCAACGTCGCTCTCGTGCCCAATCCCCGAGAAGAGTACAGTGCAAGCCACCGCCTGGTACGGCGACATCCGATGTGTGCACATTCTGAAAGAACGAGAAAGGAAGATCAAAAGAGGAAGAGGCCGGCCTGTTCGAGGCCGGCCTCTTCATGAATACCACCGCGCCTGAGGTGGGTGCGCGGAGTTACTGGATCGAATTCGCGAAACCGCCCCGCGTAATTTCGGCGCGCACGGTGTCTCCAACCTTCTTCTGCTTCATGTACTTGGTGCCTTGTCCGACATAAAGCTTCACCTGATTGCCCTCGAAGTCTTCCACGGTATAGGCATTCTCCTTGATGTCTTTCACGGTGCCGCCGACGGTCCTCCAGGCTGGACCGGGCTTCTCATCATGCTGGCCTCGTTTGGGGGCTTCCTGGACCGCGGGCACATGCCCCATTGAGGCGGCCGCTGCAGCGGCAGATTTGTGAGACGGTGGTGCTTTCTTCGAATCCTTCGCCATCGCCGGCGCTGCGGCAAGGGCTGTGGCGGCGATCGTTGCGACGATCGCGATCATGGTGTTCTGTAGTCTGTTCTTCATGGGGAACCTCCTTAAGACGACATGGCTTCAAATCCGCTCCCTGACGGTTCAGCAAGGCATGTGCCGCATGCCACGGGAGTCTCAATGAGAAAATTCAGTAGGTTGCAGACCCCATGCTCTGCCATGGCGCAGCATCCGGGGTTTCATGGAAAAAAAACGGCAGAAACCTGTCCAAATATGACCGTCTCTGCCGATGTGAGGATGAGTGATGGCAGGCCATCATCGATTGGAGCTTTTCTGGACGAAGCGCTGGAAGCCTGATAGAAAATAAATTGGTTCATTAATGACTTCACCAAACAGGAGGAAAGACAATGAAACACACTGTTCTTGTGATCGGCGCTGTGCTCTTGGCGGCCGGGATGGCCTATGGACAGACTGAGACGCCTGGGATCGATCAACGGCAAGCGAATCAGGAGCAGCGCATCGACCAGGGAATCGCAAGCGGTCAGCTCACCCAGCATGAAACAAATAGGCTGGAAAAGCAGCAGCACCACATCGATAACATGGAGAACAAAGCCAAGTCCGACGGAGTGATGACGAAGAAGGAACGGGCCCGCATTCACGCCGCGCAAGACAAGGCTTCGAAGAAAATCTATCGACAGAAGCACGACCGGCAGAAACACCGGCAGCAATAGTTCGAGCTGCACACATGAGGTCACGAGGGAGCCCGGTGGAAGCCGGGGCTCCCTCGTGTCGTTTCGGCCTAGGTTCAGCTGCGTCTCGAGCAGTTTCGAGGGAATGGTGAAAGGACTACAATGCCCGACATGGTTCGCAACCAGTCTGGTCCGCATTTGATGCAAGGCTTGCCGCGAGGGATAGTTCGGTTGCTCCGAGAACTCGGACGGTTGGCAGACGAGGAAGGGATTCGGTTGTATCTTGTCGGCGGAGTGGTGAGGGATCTCCTGCTCAGGCGCCGAAATTGGGATCTCGATTTGACGGTCGAGGGCGACGGCATTGCGTTTGCGCGTCTGGTGACTAATCGGTACGGCGCCGGTCTCGCCTTGTTCGAACGATTTGCGACCGCCCGGTTGGTCTTCCCCGACGGCCTCAAGGTGGACATCGCAAGCGCACGGCGTGAAAGTTACGCCGCTCCGGCGGCGCTTCCCAATGTGGCGACCGCTTCGCTCGAACAAGATCTGTTTCGCCGTGATTTTACGATCAATGCGATGGCGATTCAGCTGAACGAGGCCCAGTGGGGAGCGCTGCTCGATCCCTTCGGGGGTCGTCAGGATCTCAGGAACAGGATCCTGCGTGTCCTGCACGATGGGAGCTTCGTTGATGATCCCACCAGAATCTTCCGGGCCATTCGCTTCGCCGAACGATTCGAGTTTCGCATCGAACCGAACACCAGGCGACTTCTCGTGCGGGCGGCGAATGCAAACCTCGTGACACGGCTTTCGGGACCTCGGCTCGCCAACGAACTGCTGTCGCTTATGAAGGAACGCCATCCCGACGCGGCCATTCGATGTCTGCGCCGTCTCCGCTTGCTGCGGTTTCTCCATCCACGACTCAGAATCGGGCCGCGGACCGAACGGCTTCTGGACATCCTCCCACGGGCCATCGTTGCATGGACACGTCAGTGCCCTGAGGAGGCTCTCGATCGGCCGCTGGTGTGGATGATGGGACTTCTGGGACATGCGTCTCCACCCGTGATTGCCGGCACGACACGGCGATTACAGCTTTCCGCCGCACAGGTTCGGGCCCTGGAATGCGCAGGGGAAAAGACCAGCCGTATCGCACAGACACTCTCGAGCACTGCCGCGCTGCGCCCATCGCAAATCTACCGCCTGCTCTCAAAACTTCCTGGCGAGGCGCTGGTCCTCGTGTTCGCCAAAGGGCTCGCGAGCAATACAGATCACCCAATCGGACGGCTGACGCGGCGATTGAAGAGATATCTTCAGCACGATCGCCATGTGACGTCGACGATCAACGGCGAAACCCTGAAGCGATTGGGGTTGCGTCCAGGTCCTCATTTCAAGGAGATTTTGGACCGATTGTTGGACGAGCGGTTGGATGGCAGAATCACCGCCGGGAGCGAGGAGAAAGCGCGTGCCAGAGCGTTGGCGCAGCAGTACGGTTAGAGGCGGCGGTATTTGCGGAGCCGCTGATCGGTTTCGATTTTTCCAAACAGGTCGTTGAGAGCGCCCTGCACCGCGAGATTGATCGGACCTTTGTCCTCTTCTCCCGTCGCTTTGCCGAAGCCCATATATTTGGAAAGAGGGCGCGTGTTGGACGGTTGCCCCAACGTCGCATCGATACGCGCGACGTAGACATGATCAAAGTCTGATTCGACGCTTGGGTCAATGAAGATATGCAGGCGCATGGAGAGATCGAGATCGGTTTGACTGTCGGTCGAAAGGTAAGTGAACGTCTTTCGCGCCGCAAGATACTCGGTGATCGACCGTTCCC
>DASUXH010000009.1:0-2774 GCA_036378015.1 Nitrospira sp.
TTCCTGAGAATGACCTGCTTCAAGACGTACACGAAGAGTATGTTCATGACGACGACGCCAAGCGAGGCCAGCACGCCGATCACGATGTTTTCAGTCGCTATCTCGTGCATGACGGCGCCCATTATAGCATTCGGCTTTTTATTTCCTCATGGTGAGCCAGAAGAACCCGGCGGCACTTACTTGAAGACCGGCAATGACGCCGAATGCTCCGGCATAGCTCATATTGGCGATGAGCACGCCGGCCAACAGCGGTCCGCTCGCATGTCCGATGTCTCCGATGGTGCCTTGCATGCCCATACCGGCCCCCAACGTCTTGAACTCCGAACTATCCGCAACGAACGCCGAAGAGGACGACGACACGACCGCCTCGCCGAAGCCGAATCCCGCCGAGAGCAGGAGCAGCAAAGCAAACCCCGCCACATGCGGAATCGAGACGAATGTCGCCGCACAAATCAGCAGCCCCAGCATGATCAAGGGTTGTCGCCCCAGACGGTCGGAAACCCGTCCCATGATCGGCTTCGAGATGAACGACGTCAGGGACTGTACGGTGAACAAGAGCCCGACTTCCCCGGCATTGAGACCGACCGAGACGCCGTACAGCGGCAAAAATGCCATTAAGGCGCCGTTGGCAATCATTTTGGCGGCATCAGTCGAACTGGTGATCAAAACCTTACGGTTCCTCGCGACAATGGTGAAGCCCTTCCACATTTCCGCCCAGACGGAGGCCGGACCTTTGTCATGCACACGTGGTGGAGGTGGAGAAAGATGGAGACTGTAAAACATCGCGATCGCCGCGCAGCCGAAGATCCCTGCGGTCACAAACGCCGATGAAAACCCATAGGCGAACGCGAGGTATCCTCCGATGAACGGGCCAAGCAAGGCGCCTGATTGCGTGCAAGCCGTGTAGGTGCCGAGCGCGGCGCCACGGCGTTCCCGATACAACTCCGCGACAGTCGCGAGCGCGCTGGGCGCGAAGATGGCCGTCGCCAGACCGTGAAAGAGCCGAAGTATCGTCAACACATCCAGATCTGAGATAAAGGGATAGAAAAACGGCGGGACCCCAAAAGCGATGACGCCGACCCGGAGCAGCACGCGCCGGCCATAAATATCCGAAAGCGCTCCCGAGGGAAGCTTGAGAAAGACCCCGGTCAGCGTCGACACAGACACAATCACCCCGATCCGTTCAGGACTCGCGCCAAGTGATTCGGCAAAGAGCGCCAAGACCGGCATCCGGACCATGTTGTAGCTGATGAAGCAGAAGACGCCAATCGTGCAGAGTATGGCGAAGCTTCGCGAGGTCGTCATGGCGTGGATCGTCCCGGACGGCCGCCCACAGACGAAGGCCTCCCGGCGCCTAGAGCTTCCTTCAAGAACGCCACGTCCTCTTCGGCCAAGGGAGGAGGATCCGTCGCCTCGAACAGCACACGCTCCGGCCGCCGGCGCATCTCCAGTCCCAATCGGTTGACGACATCGACACCCTTCGCGAGTTTTCGGCTGACCGTGGCCCCGACGAGCGGTCTGAGCAGCGACGCCAACCCAGAAAGCAGGCGGTTATCGAGCCTCGTATAGGCCACCAGGTTGTTCTCCATCGATTCGAGGCCGTTTGGGTCCTTGACCGCGCGTATGCGGAGAAATACCACCGCTTTCCCGCTCAGATTGGGCAGGAGCCGGCTGTGATGGGTGCCTTCAAGATAATAGATCCGGTTCGCGCGGTCGCGGTACACGAGATGCACAATCCCTTCCGCGCCCTCGCCGTCATTGCCCCACCACCGGTTTGCACCCCGTGTCTCCGCTTTGTAGTCGGCCAGGTCCAGCCGGTTGATCAATGCGGCCGCGAAAGGCGGATGGTCCAGCAGATGGACATACATCGGCGCATCCATCGACGTCTTCAACGGTCCGAGCGTGTTGGCCGTCGTGTACTGGTCAATGACAAGTTTCAGCCGGCAGGTCCAATCTCCGGTAACGTGCTCGACAGGGAACGACATTCCGCCGTGTTCCGGCTCCAACTTGCAGGAATCTGCGATAGCGTTGTGCGGAGATCCGGCTAATGCGAGCGTCAACATTCCAGCTACGGCGCGGTACGCGACTCTCTGGTCCTTCGCGTTCATGAGGCCGGTTTTGACACAGCGACGGACACCTGAAACGGAAACAATTGGCGGGGGTCTTGGCGAAGACGAGCCTGCCGCAGAAGGGTCTCGAGCGAGGCGGTCACGGTGCCCTCGAAAGAGACTTTCCCGTTGGTAACAATCGTCACCGGTTTGGCCGGATCGATCATGCGATCGTTCAAAAACAGACTATAGCGCCGAACGCGCTCCGTGTTCACTTCGATCCGATTTGCCGAGACAATGGCCGCGTCAAGTCTGGCATATTCCCGCTGCATGATCGGCTGGTCCCGCTTGTCGACGAGGTCGTCGGAAAACGCGGCGATGGGATCGGTGACATCGAGCCGCACCCAGCCGAATGCTTGAAAATGGCTGGCTTCACGCACGACAGTCACTTTTGCCGGCAGAGGATTTCGCCGTTGGTCGTTCAGCCATGTCATCAACGCCGGTAATTCTTCACGCGGAAAGTAATGCCCGCCCGCCATCGGATGTTCGCCCCCATGCTCGCGATAGACATGCGGATAGCCCAGCGCCGTCAGCTCTCGATCGATGGAACGGCTGAGCGCCACCGGCATGACCTGATCCTTGGCGCCGTGGATGATGTAGACAGGCGTGTTGCGGAGATTTGCCAGAAAGGGCATGAGGACATCGTCAAGACCGCTCGCCATGGGG
>DASUXH010000010.1:0-4476 GCA_036378015.1 Nitrospira sp.
CAAGGCGCGCCCGGGCAGGCCGCCGGGCAGCGTGGTCAATACGACGACGCGGGCGCCTGTTTCCCTTGCAAGCAGTTCCGGCATCCGTTGACTGAGTTGGATCTCGGAGACGACGGCTTTGACCCGCTGTTCTTTTATCGTCGATATCAGCTGCCGTATGTGAATCGCAGACGGTTCGCTGGCCGATTGAGATTGAATCGTTGCGACAATCTCGAAGCCAAATCGTCTCGCGAAATACGGCCAGGCAGGATGATGGGCCACGAAACGCCGATCGGCCAGTTTGAGCAGACGGTCAGTTAACTCCGCGCTGAGCCGGTTCAAGCGCGTAACGTATGCCGCCTGATTCTGACGGAATTCCTGTGCATGTCCGGCATCGGCTTGTACAAGCGCCTCAGTAACATGCCGCATCATTGTCACAACGTTTTCGGGATCCATCCACACGTGAGGATTGCCATGCGCATGTGGGCTATCACCCGCTTCTTGGCGATCCGGTATCAGGGCAATGCCCTTGGAAGTGGTGATAACGGCGAGTGACGGCCGTCCGGCGCTTTTCACAAGATTGGCGACCCACACTTCAAGCCCGAGCCCGACCTCGAACAGCAACTGCGCATTTCTGACGGCGACGAGGTCGCTCGGCTTCGATGAATAGGTGTGCTCGTTTTCATACCCTTTCAACAGCGAGGTCACTCGGACGTAAGGCCCTCCCACCTGCTCGACGAGATCTTTCAAGACCGGAATCGTGACGACGACGTTCAATGGTTCCGAGGAGGCTGAGTCCACGACCGTCGTGGCCATGGACCAGCTACTCGACAGAATGAAGCAGCCTAATGCGACGAATTGGACAAGAGACATGGGGCGCGACCGTACCATCGGGGTTTCTTTGATGTCAACGCAATGAACCCCCAAGTGAAGTCGCACTGCAAAGCTGCTTGACCCAACGGTGAACTTGCATTAGCGTAGCGGTCCCACGGGGCCTAGACTCTTCAGCGAAGGAAGCGAATGAAAATCGTCGGCTTGATGTCCGGGACATCCGGGGATGGTGTGGATGCCGCGCTGGTCGAAGTCTCCGGTCGCGGGCAGACGCTCAAAGCGAAGGCGCTTGCCGCTCAGACCTTTGCCTATCCGCGCTCCCTTCAACAACGGATCGTCTCCGCCTCCACTTCCGGAACGGTGGCAGACGTCTGTCATCTGAACGCCTTGCTCGGCGAATGGTTTGCCAACGCTGCCTTACAGGTGATCCGGCAGGCGAAACTTCGTCCAGCCGACATTGCGGCGATCGGCTCGCATGGCCAGACCGTGCATCATCTTCCAAACGGGATTCAAGCGCCGGGAGTGGGAGCCGTCCGCTCAACGCTCCAGATCGGGGAGCCAGCGGTGATAGCGGAGAGAACCGGTATTACGACGATTGCCAACTTCAGGCCGCGGGATATCGCTGCAGGAGGACAAGGTGCTCCCCTCACGCCTGCCGCGCATGCCTTGCTCTTGAAGCATGCCCGACGCGCTCGGTTGATCGTTAACCTCGGCGGAATCAGCAACGTGACGTATGTGCCCCGCGGCGGGAGGTGGGATGACGTGTTGGCCTTTGACACGGGACCGGCCAATATGGTGTTGGACAGTCTCGTCAATCGGACCACCAATGGAAGGCTGGGGATGGATCGCGACGGGAAGTGGGCGCTCAAAGGCCGAGTCGACGACCGGTTATTGGCCAAACTTCTGGCGCATCCCTTCCTCTCCCGTCGCCCGCCCAAATCAACCGGCCGGGAAGAATTCGGACCTTCTCTCGTGGATGAACTGTTGGCCGTTCAAAAACAGCAAACGTTGCCGATAGAAGATCTGCTGGCCACGTGCAGCATGTGGACGGCGAAGGCCGTCGGTACCGCGCGACGGTGGATCAAATACTCGATCGATGAAGTTGTCGTCGGAGGCGGCGGTGTTCGCAATCGGGCGGTCATGGACAACCTGGCCGCGGTATTCGCACCGATTCCGGTCACTACCTTTGATGCGCTTGGTTGGGAAAGCAAGGCCTTCGAAGCCGTGGCCTTTGCGCTCTTGGCCTATCAGACAATAACTGGACAATGGGGAAATATTCCCGCCGTGACAGGGGCAACGCACCACGTCCTGCTGGGCGCCATCGTGCCGGCTGCTCCGGGTTGGGCGAAGAATTTCCGTCCATGAACGCAGGCTCTTTCGATTCGTGGGTCCTTGGGCTCATGGCGGCCGTCCCCGCGCTGTCCTTATGGCGGACTTTCTTCCGCCGTTCTCGAAGCAGTGTGCCTACGACACCGTTCGTTCTTCCATTCGGAGCAGTCCTTCGCCCGCAACCTCTGCTCGGTCAGAGGGAATTACTCTTATACAATGTGATTCGATTGGCCGTGGAAGACCGATATTTGGTGTTCGCGCAGGTACCGCTATGGAGTTTCTTGGCGGTGGAAGCGGAAGGAGAGTCGCGGCTACAGGTCTTGAGACACCTCGCCCTTAAGCGTGCGGACGTGGTCCTGGTTCATCCGGGATCGCGGGTCGTCGAACAGGTCGTGCAATTCGAAGCGTCACAATTGAAGTCCGATTCCTCTGCTGCGTCCGCGGATCGGGAAGTCCAGCGGATCCTGCAGGCGGCTGGCATTCGAGTGACGATGCTTGATCTGCAGCCGAGCTATACCGTTCAGGAACTTGAGCGTGTGTTGGGGATGAGTGATCCCGAGTGATGCGGGAGCAAGACGGCCTTCACTCGGTAAGGGCTGGCACGGGCTCCGGCTTTTCAGGTTCGATCTTTTCAGCCTCGAGTTCCAACGCTTTACGGGCCACTTCGGCTTCAGGGCTGTCCGGATATTGATCGACCACACGCTCAAACATCATGTGTGCCTTCTCGTTATCCTTAAGCTTGCCGTAGGTTTGTCCGATCTTCAGGGTCGACGCCGCCAATTTTTGACTGAGCGGATAATAGGAGACGACATTGTAGAAGGCCTTCAAGGCCTCCTTGTACCGACCCATGCGGTATTGGCATTCCCCAACCCAGTATTGTGCATTGGCCGCAAGTGAGGTTTGCCCATGAAGCTCCAAAAACAGCCGGAATCCCGCGAGCGCCGCTTCATAGTCGCGGTGCTTGAATTCTTCCATGACCCGGTCGTACAGATGTCGCGAAGTGTCCTGAACTTGTGATGGCGCCGCCCAGAGGCTCGAGGAAACGCCCGTGATCCCGATAATCAGTGAAAGAACTGTGCTAGGAAGGAATCTGCCGGTGTGCATTGAACCCCTCCGTTGCCTAATGACTTCTGGCACCAGGCCGGAGTTCGCAATCCACATGCCACGAACAATCGGTTTCAGCGCGGGAAAACCGGCAGCAAAACGAGAGTTTCGTGGGCGAGACCCAGGAATGGTTCCTTTCCGTATGGACCAGAATTGTACGCCTGCCTGCCAGGCGTTCGCTTGACAATCCGAGATGGCTCGTTCCAGCCTTGGGACCCGGCGCGATTTTGGAGACGACGAGCGAGGAGTCCACGCATGAGTTTGGAGTCAGAAGCCATAGGGCAAGATCCTCCGCAGAATCCGCTCGGTGGCAAGACGTTGATCGTGGATTGCCAGGATCCGACGTCCTATCCTCGGCCGAGCGCGGCACTCAAAGACGCCGGCGAACTTGATCAGGTCTTCGTGCGGCCTGGCATCTATGAAGACAAAATTTTTCTTGCCGATCGACCGGTGTTCCTGGTCGGGGCCGGCCGCGATGAAGTGCAGATTTTTTCGCGGCTCGGCGGCCCTCTGTATCTTCAGCGCGTGTCCGGGGGAAGAATTTCCGGACTCACGTTCCGGTATATTGGGAGCGATCAACACTCGGCCATCAATATCCTCGACTCCTCGTGCACCGTCACGCAGTGCCGGGCGATGGAAGGCATCCTGTCCGGCGTCGTCATTTATGGACCTGAATGCCGGGTCGCTTTCATCGGCAATGAGGTATCCGGTAATCGCGAATCGGGCATTTTTGTTTTCGCCGGAGCCCGTCCTCGGCTGGCGGACAACAACTGCCATGGCAACCATCATTTTGGCATTGCCGTGCGTGATCCCGGCAGTCATCCCGAGTTGGTCCGGAACCGATGCACCGACAACTGGTTGAGCGGCATGCTGCTGTTTCATCACGCCGAAGCGTTGTTGGTGGATAATGTCTGCGCAGACAACCGCCACTGGGGTATCGTGATGACGCCGGAGACGCGGCTGTCGCCGGCTCGTGAGACTCTTGCACAAACTAACGTCCTCGTACCCAACCCCCGAGGCGAGTTACACGTGACCGAAGCCCCTCTCTCTGAAATAGGCAGGTAGATAGGCTCAGACAAGCCGATTCAAAGAACAGGGCGGATGTGAATCTGTTGAAGGAACGGCTCAAGAGGCGGAGAACGTCGCAGCGTGGTTATAACCTGACGCCTCGTGGAAGGCAAAGCCGCTGCCACCTTGTTGCTTGGCACGGTACATGGCGGAATCGGCGTGTTT
>DASUXH010000011.1:0-5901 GCA_036378015.1 Nitrospira sp.
TGTTCCAGCGGGACAACTATTTGTCGATTGATTTTCACACGAGACAAGGCATGATCTGCCGTCGTGAGGCGGGCACCGGCGTCCGGCCCTCGATCGTCATCGAGCAATTGCGAGGCAGCGAAGAGGAGCCGTTGAAGCTTCAGCTTGAGTCGTTTCTCACCGCCGTGGCCGCTGGAAACAGACCTGTCGTTTCCGGCGAAGACGGCGCCGCGGCGTTGGATCTCGCGCACCGGGTGTTGGAAGCCATCGACCGGTTTGTCGGGAGGAACCAAGTGGAGTCTTCACAACCCGTCTCAAGATTATGAGCCGCCGTCCATGCCGCGAATCCTGATCGTCACCGGCGAAGCGTCGGGAGATCTCCACGGAGCTCATTTGGCTAAGGCGATCGCCGCTCAGGATCCCTCTGCACAATTGGTGGGGATCGGTGGACCAGGCATGAGGGCGGCCGGCGTCACCATGATACCGGGCGTGCCGCAATTGGATCTCGTCGGGCTCGTGGGGCTCTCCGCTGTCCGTGCGATCATCCAGCGGGTGCTCGCGGTCCGGCGCGTGCTGAAAGCCGAGCCATGGGATCTCGTCGTCTTCATTGATAATCCGGGACTGAATATGCGCTTGGCGCGCATGGCCAAGGCTGCGGGACGCCGGGTCCTCTACTACATTGCACCGCAAATATGGGCGTGGCGACCGGGGCGCATGAAGTGGATTCAAGAGCGAGTCGACCACGTCGTGGTGATACTCCCGTTCGAACCGGATCTCTACACACGTGCAGGCGTCCGCTGCACCTTCGTCGGTCATCCCTTGCTCGACTCCGTAGCGCCTGTATACGATCGTAAGGCGCTCCGCCGTCAATTTAACTTGGAGGATTCGGCTCAGGTGATCGGACTGTTTCCCGGAAGCCGAGTGGCCGAAGTCAATATGCTCCTCCCTGTCCTGCTTCAAACAGCGGCAGAACTGTTGAAGCGGGACCCGAAGACGCAGTTTATCCTGGCGCAGGCCTCGTCAATTGGCGATACATTGCTTCACGACCTGTTGCGGGAAAGCCCCGTACCGGTTCTGGTGGTCAAAGATCAAGCAAGTGAGGCGATGGCGGTGTCGGATTTGTTGTTGGTCGCGTCAGGAACGGCGACACTGCAGGCCGCTGTTGTCGGCACGCCCATGATCCTGCTGTACAAGACCACGCTGGCCACCTACTGGGTCGCCCGTATGTGGATCCGTGTGAAGTGGATCGGCTTGGTCAATCTCGTTGCGGGCCGGACGGTCGTACCGGAATTGATTCAAGATGAGGCGACCGTCGAACGCGTCACAAAGGAAGCTTGCCGCCTGCTGAATGATCGACAAGCGTATGATGAAATGAAGAACGGATTGCGTCAGGTCCGGCAGTCACTTGGTGATCCGGGCGCCTCGTTCCGAACAGCCCAGGTGGTCCTCGCAGAATGTCGAGTCTAGATCGCTTCATACGACTTGTTCGGTACCTCAAACCGTATCAGGTGCGGCTGATTGCCGCATTCGTCTGTTCTGGAATGGTTGCCGGGTCGGCCGGAGCGTATGCCTGGCTGGTGAAACCGGTGCTGGACGAGATTTTCATCAATAAAAACGAAACGCTGCTGCTAGTCCTTCCCTTGGCTCTGTTTGCAGTCTCGGTGCTCAAGAGTGCCTTCAGTTATGGTCAAAACTATTTGATGAATTATGTCGGCAACCAGGTCATCACCGATATTCGCCAGGAATTGTTCGGTAAATTAATCCGATTACCCGTTAAGTACCACGATGCCAATACGTCGGGACGTCTCGTGTCTCGCGTTATTAACGATGTGACGGTGATGGCTAACACCGTCTCCAGCGTGCTGAAAGACGTGTTTCAGCAGGGACTAACCTTTTTGGTGATGTTGGGAGTCATCTTCTACCAGAACTGGCGTCTGGGCGGACTGTCGTTCATCGTCATACCGCTGGCGGTGCTGACGATGACGCGCATGGGCAAACGGTTGCGGGCCTTGGCGACCAGCGGGCAGGAACGCATGGGCGATATGGCCTCAACACTGCAGGAAAGCTTATCCGGTATCCGCATGGTCAAGGCCTATGGCAGGGAAGAGGCTGAAGCCGAGCGATTCAAAGAGAGCAATAAGGCCTTCTATGACACAAGGATGAAGGCGATTCAGGTTTCCTCCCTGGGATCCTCGCACATGGAGGTAATCGGGGTTGTTGGCGTTGCAGCGATCATCTGGTACGGCGGTTCTCTCGTCATTAGCGGGGACCTGACTCCGGGGGCATTTTTCTCGTTCTTGACGGCGATGTTCATGGCCTTTACGCCGATCCGCCGGTTGTCTGGTTCAAACAACGAAATTCAACAGGCGCTGGCGGCAGCGGAGCGTGTATTCAGCGTCATCGATCTTCAAACAGAACAGGAAATCGATCGAGGTCTGGTCACCATGCCCCCGATCCGACAATCGGTACTGTATCAGGATGTGACGTTCTTTTATGATGGCCAGACGGTTCCCGCCTTATCCGACATTGAGCTCGAAATTCGAGTGGGCGAAATGGTCGCACTTGTCGGGAGCAGTGGAAGCGGCAAGACGACACTGGCCAATCTGCTGCCTCGATTCTATGAACCGACCGCAGGCCATGTGCTGATCGACGGGGTGGATATTCAATCATTCACACTGGCTTCATTGCGAGCCCAGATCGGGATCGTTTCCCAGGAGGTGGTGCTGTTCGATGACACGGTACTCAACAACATCTCCTTCGGACGTAAAGGCGCGACAGAGGCTGAGATTGTACAAGCGGCGACGTTGGCATTCGCACACGAGTTTATCGAGCGACTTCCGCAGGGCTACCAGACGAAGATAGGCGAGAGAGGCGTCAAGTTATCCGGTGGAGAACGACAGCGGCTGGCCATTGCCCGTGCCATTCTTCGCGATCCTCCCTTGCTCATTCTGGACGAGGCCACTTCCGCGTTGGATACCGAATCCGAACGGGTGGTCCAACTGGCGTTGGGCAATTTGATGGAACATCGAACGACACTCGTCGTTGCGCATCGACTGTCGACGATTCAACGTGCGGATCGAATCGTCGTGTTGAGCAAGGGTACGATCGCTGAAGTGGGAACCCATGATGAGCTACTGCTTCGAGGAGGCCAGTATAAACGGCTGCACGCGATGCAATTTCAGGACGTGCCAAATGAGTAAGCCGTTCCTGAAACCGATCGAAAGCTGGTTGAAACTGACGGTGTTGCCGCCAATCGCTGCAGGAGTCATTCGCGCATTGGGCCGGTCGATGCAGATCGAAACGCGAGGCCACGAGCATGTAGATCGGCTCTACCAGAAAGGCAAACGCGTCATCATCGCCTTCTGGCACTCGCGTCAACTTATGATGCCGCTGACCTATCGCGGCTCGCTCGCCCATATCCTCATCAGTCAGCATCAGGACGGAGAAATCATTGCGCGGATCGTCGAGCGGTTCGGGCTTCGGGCGGTTCGAGGATCCAGCACTCGAGCGGGCGTCGAAGCCTTGCGCGAATTGATACGGCTGGGCCGTTCCGGAGTGGACCTCGTCGTGACACCGGACGGGCCGAAGGGACCGGCGCAGGTCGTGAAAATGGGGGTGATCCAGCTTGCCCGCGCCTCGAAACTGCCGATCATCCCGCTCACATTCAGCTGCTCAAAAAAAAACTCTTCGCGAGTTGGGACCGCTTCATGGTCCCGTATCCGTGGTCGCGCGGCCTATTCCTCTGGGGCCCGCCGTTATGGGTCACGGCGGAGGCTGATGCGAGCGAGTTGGAGGCCAAACGCCTGGAACTCGAAGCAGTCTTGAACCGTCTGACCGCTCAAGCCGATGAAACGGTCAGTCGTCCCTCGTCAGGTGGCTGACTCATTGACCTTCTTGGTCGCTTCGATGTGGAATGTCCTTTACAATGCTTTGCTGCTGCTTGCCTCACCGGTGATCTTCGTGATGTTGTTGGCCAAGCCGCGCTGCCGGAGGGGACTGGCGCAACGGTTCGGATTCACCGCCCCTGGCATCTCGCCGGATCAGCGACCGCTCATCTGGATGCATGCCGTCTCGCTGGGGGAAGTCGTGGCCATGACGCCGTTGGTCCGCGAACTCCACCGGCGTCATCCCGACCATCGCTTTGCGGTTTCCACAGCGACAGAGACGGGACGTGACGCCGTCGAGCAGCGGCTGGCGGGGATTGCAGAACATCTCTATGCTCCCCTGGATTTTCCGTGGGCGGTCGCGCGCACAATCGACCGGCTGCGCCCGGCGCTGTACGTGTTCATCGAAACCGAGCTGTGGCCCAATCTTCTTCGCCAGCTGGCTCGTCGAGGCGTTCCGGCGGTCATGGTGAACGGCCGATTGTCGACGAAATCCTTCGCGCGTCAACGACGGGCGCCGGTCCGCTGGCTGTATGAGGGCATGCTGCGCACGCTGCGGTTGTGCCTGATGCAGTCCGACCGCGATGCCGAGCGGATCATTTCGCTCGGAGCCGATCCGCGGTCGGTGCATCGCACAGGAAACATCAAATTTGATCAGCCGCTGCCGGCTTCCACTGAGCGGAAGGTGACGAGGACGGAGCTGGGGCTGGCCCCGGAAGCGCCGCTGCTGGTGGCCGGCAGCACTCATCCGGTCGAAGAAGAGATTCTGGTGGATGCGTATCGCGCGGTCGTGGCACGACAGCCGTCCGCACAGCTGTTGCTGGCTCCGCGCCACATCGAACGGGCGGATGCGTTGGAAGCGATGGTGCGCGGCCGCGGCTTGTCCGTGCGTCGGCGGAGCCGGGGCTCTCAGCCGGAGGATGCTCAAGGGTCCAGACTACACGTGATCATTCTCGATTCGCGGGGCGAGTTGGCCTCCGTCTATCAAGAGGCGACGGTGGCCTTCGTCGGCGGAACCCTTGTTCCCATCGGCGGCCACACTCTATTGGAGCCGGTCTTCTGGGCTAAACCGGTCCTCTTCGGCCCCTATACCGACCATTGTGTGGAGATCGCCAATCTCCTGGTGCAGGCCGACGGCGGCCGACGGGTGAGCACGGTCGAGGAACTGACCACCCAGCTATTATGGCTGTTCGATCATCATCAAGAACGCGTCCGTATGGGACAAGCGGCTCAGTCGATGTTGCAGCAGAATCGGGGCGCGCTGCAGGCGACGATCGATGCGATCGACCGTCAATTGGCATCCGTCGGCGCCGGCCGCTTCGCGCCATGTTCACCGGGTTCGTTTCCGCTCGTGGCAGGACGATAACGACACGGTGCTCACTCCCGGACAGAGACCGATATGGTGGCTTTCTTGGGCGGCGGCGCCCTATGAAGTGGTCGTCAGGCTACGTGCCTATGGATATGAGCGCGGGTGGTTGGCGCGCAGGCAGCTTCCGGTTCCGACCATTAGCATCGGCAATCTCACGGTCGGAGGAACAGGGAAGACGCCGCTCGTCATCGAGATCACGGACTGGTTGCTGGAAACAGGTCAAAGGGTGGGGGTCCTCAGCCGCGGCTATCGGCGAACCAGCCGCGAGCCGCTCATGCTCGTGTCGGACGGCACAAGCATCGTGGCCACGCCGGCGGATGCCGGCGATGAGCCCTTCCTGATCGCTCAGCGCTGTCCTCGGGCCGTCGTGGCGGTGGGGACGGATCGATATCGGCTGGGCCGGCGTGTGCTCAAGGAGTGCGGCGTCGACTGTCTCGTCCTAGATGACGGCTTCCAGCATCTCGGTGTCCATCGGGACGTGAATCTGTTGCTGGTCGATGCCACGGATGCCGTCGGATTGGAGCGCCTATTGCCGGCCGGTCGATTGCGCGAGCCGATGACGGCCGCCAACCGGGCGACGGGGGTTATCATTACGAGGGCGGAAGATCCGAATCAAGTGGACGATGTTCTGAAGCGGCTGCGCTCTGCGGTTGATCGCATGCCGCCGAC
>DASUXH010000012.1:0-3261 GCA_036378015.1 Nitrospira sp.
GCGTTTCCCGGGATTCTGAGCGCCTTGGAGGAGCGGGAGAAGAAAATCAAGGAAAGCCTGGATCAGGCCGAAGCTCACCGCGCGGGGGCCGAGCGGACGCTCAAAGAGTATGAGGCCAAGCTCCAGGGCGCCTCACGGGAGGCCGAAGGACTCTTGTCGGCGGCGAAAGAACGGGCGCAGCGTCTCATGGAAGAAAACGAACAGCGGCTCACGGCAGAAGCTGAACGCATCAAAGGCGATGCGACCCGTGAAATCGACCACGAACGGCGAAAAGCCGTCCAGGAAATCCGCACGCAAACGACTGAGCTTGCATTGATAGTGGCGGAAAAAGTCGTTCAGCGGAGCCTTACGGACGCGGACCATCGTCGATTGGCCGACGAAGCCCTGGACGCACTTTCGAAGTCCTCACGCTAGCGTGGGCCGTTGCCTCCGCCGACGCCGAACGTGCGGCTTAGGATAAACTGGTTCCCCCCGGGCGATATCCGTCCAAATCCACGCAGATAAAGCGGAACCCTGCCTGTTGCAGCCCAGCGCTGATCGAAGCACGAAGGGCAGGCTGGTCGAACCGTTCGAACTCTGAAGGCGCGACTTCGATCCTTGCGATGTCGCCATGATCCCTGACGCGGACGTGGCGGAAACCTTCGGCCTGCAAGATGGCTTCGGCCTGTTCAACGCGTCGGAGGTTTTCGACGGTAATGGGCACTCCACGGGGAATGCGCGAGGATAAACAGGCTGCCGCCGGCTTGTCCCACGCTGAAAGGCCGAGCATGCGCGCCGCCGCTCTCACGTCGGCCTTCGTAAAGGCCGCTTCCACGAGCGGACTCCGTACCTGCCATTCGCGCGCCGCTGTGATACCGGGACGGTCATCGCCGAGATCGTCCATATTCGTGCCATCCAGGATCCATTGGGTCGACCGGGCGGCCCGCAGCTGTTCCATCAAGCGATACAGATCGGTTTTGCAATGGAAGCAACGGGTGGCGTCGTTCCGGACAAAGGCCGGAATCTCCAGTTGATCGGTCGTCACCACCTCATGGCGGGCGCCGATTTCCCGCGCCGTACGAGTCGCACCGTCCAATTCGGCGGCTGGATAGGTCGGCGACACGGCTGTGATGCCGATGGCGTTGGGACCAAGCTCATCGTGCGCGATTTTCAGCACCAAAGTGCTGTCGATGCCTCCTGAAAACGCGACCAAGGCGGACTGCAACTCCCCCACGATGTGACGAAGACGGTCGAGTTTGTTCGTCAGAAGTGCCGTGGTCATGGCCGTCTACTGTTTCAGCTTAGCTTTTGCCGTGTTGCCGACAACGACCAGCGCATACCGCTGCGTATTGAGGTATTGCTTGGCGACCCGGAGGACGTCCTCCTTGGTGACCCGTTCGATCCACTTGGGATATTGCGAAAAGTATTCGAATCCCAACCCATAAAACTCAACTTGGGACACGACCTGGGCGAGCTTGGCGGTCGAATCGAGGCGCAGCGGAAAACTCCCCATTAAAAAGGATTTGGCTTCTGAAAGTTCCTGATCGGTGACGGGCGCTTCGCGAATGCTCTTGATCTCCGACAGGACGCCTTGAATCGCCTGGTTGGTGGCGTCCGTACGGGTTTGAAAGTTCACCCAAAATGAGCCCGCCATCAGGCGGGCATCGAAATGGCTCATGATGCCGTAGACCAGGCCTTGCTTGTCGCGGATCGAATCCATGAGCCGTGAGGAGAATCCTCCGGCGCCTAGAATGTAGTTCATGACCGTTACGGCGTAAAAATCCGGATTGGTCCGGCTGATACCGCTATGACCAAGAATGACGTTTGATTGCGTCAGATCCTTCTCGATGAGTTGGACCGTCTTTTTCTCGACCACCGCTGGGTTCTTCAGACTGCGCGGCGGTGCTGCGGCCTTTTTCCAGCCCCCGAAATAGGTCTGCACAAGTCCGCTTACCTGATCAAGCGTGACGTCGCCCACGATGGTGACGATGACCTGACTGGGTATGTATTCTCGGCTGTAGAAACCGACGACATCCGCGTGCGTAATCTTGTTGAGCGACTCTTCGGTGCCGTACAACGGCCAGCGGTAAGGATGCCCATGGAACACCAGCTGGTTAAAGGCTTTCATGGCGACATGCCCGGGATCGTCGTTGTCGCTGGCCATCTCCCCGAGGATTTGAGAGCGTATTCGCTCGAACTCGGGTTTGTGAAAGGCCGGATGCTGAAGGATGTCTGCCAGCAGCGTAAATCCCAACTCCACATCTTTTTTCAAGACGCGGACGGAAGCGTTCGTGAAATCTTCGGATGCCCTTACTTCCAATGCGCCGCCGACAAAGTCGATCTGTTCGGCGAGTTGTTTGGACGACCGAGAAGTCGTGCCTTCGTCGAGAAGACTGGCGACAAGATTGGCCAGGCCGGCCTTTTCAGGCGGGTCCTGTGCTGAGCCGCTCTTCACCATTGCGTTGACTTCGACGATCGGCAGGAAGTGCTGCTCCAGTACGAGGATCGTCATGCCGTTGGACGTCACAAACTTGGTGGGAACAATCTCGGCAGCCGGGAGGGGGGCGGCCACTATCGCGACCGTGAGACAAACGAGCAAAGGCACAGTGCACACACGTCGGGGAGACCACGCCATCGCGGCGACCAATGTGGTGATCACGGTTTTCCCTGCACCGCCGCTGTCGGCGATTCCGGTGGTTTGGGCGTGACGGGGATCAATGTGCCGACGGTGCGCGCGTCCTCGATCAAATACTGCGCCGCCACGCGTTGCACGTCCTTGGCCGTGATCGCTCGAATCCGCTCTAAAAATTGATCCACTTTGCGCCATCCGGCTCCGACCGATTCCGACTGGCCAAGCAGCATGGCGTGCCGGAAATTGGAGTCCTGTTCGAAAACCCTCGCCGCCTCGACCTGGTTCTTCGCTCGTTGCAGCTCCTGTTCGGTCGGAGGCTCAGTCTGCAAACGTTTGATTTCTTTGTGGAGGGCCTCTTCGACGACCTCCACCTTCTGGCCGGGACTTACCAACGCGTAAAAATAAAACAAGCCCGGGTCGGTCTGCATCAAACCGTATTCCGCGCCGACGGCCAAGGAAAGTTTCTGATCGTAGACGAGACTTTGATACAGCCTGGAGCTCTTCCCATGAGACAGAATGGATTCCAGCACGTCTAGGGCATAGGAATCCTCGCTCGCATAATTGGGCACGCGATACCCCATCATCACAAAGGGCACTTGCGCTTCCCGTTTCAACAGAAATCGGCGTTCGCCCTTCTGCTCGCCCTCCAT
>DASUXH010000013.1:0-5971 GCA_036378015.1 Nitrospira sp.
GGAGCGCGGAGCGCCTGCTGAATAGCACCAACGACTCGCGCGAAGTGTCCGTACTGAGAGTCATAAGAGTCATATAGGAGAGGAACCCTCTATGTGGATGGAATCGGTGGCCTGGGCGCAAATAGGCGGAGGAAGCGGATCGGGATCCGGGACCCTCCTCTCGTTGGTGCCGTTCATTTTGATCTTCGTGATTTTCTATTTCATGTTGATCCTGCCCCAGCAGAAAAAGCAGAAGCAGCAAAAGGCGATGATGGAAGGCTTGAAGAAGGGCGACAAGGTCATCACGGCCTCTGGCATCTGGGGCACGGTGACCAATCTCGGGAAGGACACGGTGACGTTACAGATTGCCGACAATGCGAAAATCAAAATGCAGCGGGAGTACATTGCCCGGGTGCGGACGGAGGAGGATGACAAAGATGCATAGTCGTGGGACGGCAAAGCGGAGTCGAAGAACGTCCGGGATGGACGCGCTATGAAGAAAATTCGTGGGCGTCTGTTGTTGCTGCTGCTGGTCGTCGTGGTGTCGGTCATTTGCGTTCTCCCATCCATTCCTGATTGGTACCAGGTCCTGCCAACATGGGCGAAACCCTTCCTGCCGAATAAAGGTATCTCGCTCGGGTTGGACCTCCAAGGCGGCATCCACCTGGTCATGGAAGTGGACGAAGACCGGGCGGTGGAAATCGCCGTGGATCGTTCCGTCGTAGGACTCCAAGACATGCTGGTCGACAAGAAAATTCCTGTCGAATTCGTGAAACGGACGTCGCCGACGCGGATCAACATTCAGTTCCAGAACCCAGACGTCAAATCGCAGATCCAAAAGCTGTTGGATGAGTTTCCCACGTTTGCTGAAGTGGAGTCGGCCGCCTCGGCCAATACTCTCGCGTGGGAGCTGCGCGAGAACGAGACCAAGCGCATCAAGGACTCGGCGATCAACCAAGCGCTCGAAACCATCAGAAACCGGATCGACCAGTTCGGGGTGGCGGAGCCGCTCGTGCAGCGGCAAGGGTTGAAACAAATCGTGGTGCAACTTCCGGGTATCCGAGACCCCAAGCGCGCGAAGGATCTCATCAAAGAGACCGCGCTTCTCGAGTTCAAGATGCTGGACGAAGAAAACCAGATGAAATTGGATCTACCCGCACGCATCCCGAAAGATCGGGAAGCCGAGGTGGTGAAGCAGGCGGAGAGCAAGTTGCCCGAGGGCAGCCAAGTCCTCTTCGAGCGGGCGTTTGAGCGTGATACAGGGCGCGAGTACCGGATTCCCTATCTGGTCAAGAAGCGGGTCATGCTGACCGGCGACGTCTTGAGCGACGCGCGGGTGGCGATCGGTCAGTTCAACGATCCCTACGTTTCCATCACTTTCGATGGAAAGGGCGGGCGCGAATTTGAACGCATCACGGCCGAGAATGTGAAGAAGCGGATGGCCATCGTGTTGGACAACACGATCTATTCGGCGCCGGTCATCCAGGAGCGAATCAGCGGCGGCCGTGCGCAGATCACCGGCACCTTCTCGACGCAAGAGGCCAACGATCTGGCGATCGTCCTGCGCGCTGGCGCCCTGCCGGCTCCGCTGAAAATCATCCAAGACCTGACCGTGGGCCCCTCCTTAGGCAAAGACTCGATCGACAAAGGCGTGCGGGCCACTCTGATTGCCGGCATGATAGTGATGGTGTTCATGGTGGTCTACTACCGACTCTCGGGATTGATTGCCGACTTCGCCCTGATTCTCAATCTGATCTGCCTCATGGGGGCTTTGTCTGCCCTGGCGGCGACGCTGACCCTGCCCGGCATCGCGGGCATCGTGCTCACGATCGGGATGGGCGTGGATTCGAACGTGTTGATCTTCGAGCGGATTCGCGAAGAGTTGCGAAGCGGAAAGGGCGTTCGGCTTGCGGTAGACGGAGGCTACGATAAGGCGTTGCTGACGATTGTGGATTCGCACGTGACGACGCTCATTACGGGAGTCGCGCTGTTTCTGTTTGGGACCGGTCCCATCAAGGGATTCGCTGTTACGCTCTGTCTCGGCATCGCGATCAACCTGTTCACGGCCCTGGTCGGCACCAAGACGATTTTCGACATCGTCAATCAACGTCACAAGGTCGAGCAGTTGAGCATTTAGGGTGAAGGAGCCGGCATGTTAGAAATTCTCGGGAAGACAAACTTTGATTTCATGGGCAAGCGGCAATATGCGTTTCTGTTCTCCGGGGTCATGGTCATCCTGGGCATCGTCGCGTTGATTCAGATCGCCCGCGGGCAGGCGAATCTCGGCATCGATTTCGCGGGCGGCACGGCGGTGCAATTGAAGTTCGAGCAGCCTATCCGGATCGAAGAGGCCAGAAAGGCACTGGAGGCCAACGGCCTCGCGGATGCCGAGCTTCAGGAATTTGGCCAGGAGAACAAGCTGCTGATCAGGGTGAAAGCCTCGACAACGATCGAGGAAAAGACCGCCGAAAAAGTCGTGGCCATCTTCAGCAAGGAGTTTCCAGGCAACAAGTTCGTCGTCGAATCCAGCACGGAGATCGGGCCCACGATCGGCAAAAAGCTGCAATCGGATGCACTCGTGGCCATCGTGATCTCGTTTGCAGGCATTATCCTCTATATTGCCGCGCGCTTCGAGCTGCGGTTCGGCGTGGCCGCGGCATTGGCGACCTTCCATGACGTTCTGGCCGTGCTTGGCGCCTTCTATATTCTCGACAAGGAAATCACTCTGTTGGTGGTCACGGCGCTTTTGACATTAGCCGGCTACTCGCTTACCGATACCGTCGTGGTCTTCGACCGTATTAGGGAAAACCTGCGCCTGCGTCGGCGCGAGCACGAAGTGACCATGATCAATAATGCGATCAATCAGGTGCTGAGCCGCACCATCGTCACGAGTTTGACGGTCGTGCTGGTCCTTATTCCATTGACTCTGGCCGGAGGCGAGGTGCTGCACGACTTTTCCTTGGCGCTGCTGTGGGGGGTCATTTTCGGCACCTATTCATCTATTTTTGTTGCCAGCCCCCTATTGCTGTTGTGGCCGGGTGGATCCGGCCGCCTACTAAAGCGGGCATAGCACCTGGGTAAGCGCACGTCTCGGCGTGCGCAGGGTGGGTGGGTGAGACCTGTGAAAACGCGGCGTCTCGGCGCCGCGAAGGGCGGGTGGGTGAGAATAGACGCTCGTTCTGAACACCATGTAAGATTAGTCGCCGACTAACGCGGACCTGTCATGACATTCTGGAGTCGTTCTCACAGTCTCCAGCGCAAAATCATCACGGCGATCGTGATGGTCGGACTCCTGCCGCTTACTTTTCTTCTCGCGCTCACCTATCTGGAAGAACGCCGTGCTTTGCGGGACACCACCGGCGCGAATTTCAAGGAAGTCGCGGTCGACGCCGCCCGCCGGATCGAGATGCACGTCACCCGCGTCATGAACGAGGGGCAACAGCTTGCCACCACGCCCTTTCTGCGTACGGCGGTCAGCGAAGCCAATCGAACGTACGAATACAAAGATCCCAAGCGCATTCAGGAGATGATCAAGGACTGGCAGCAGCGCTGGAAGCAGCGCGACAAGCGCAGCGAGTTCCCTCTGTTTATCAACCGTATCGTCACCAACTATCTGATCCGGTGGCACGATATCCGGAAGTCGGATTACGTCGGCATCCTGGTGACCGATCAGCAAGGCGCGCTCGTCGTCAGTTCGATCCCCCAAGTGGAGTATTTCTACGGCAAGGCGCCCTGGTGGCAGGCCGTGGTGAAGGGGAGCAACCAACAGCCGTTCGTCAGCGAGATCACGTTCGACCCCTCCTTCGGGACCCATGTAGTGGTCGTCGCCGCGCCGATTCTGGACGACATGCAGAAATCAGTGATTGGGGCGGTGACCATTCTCTTGCGACGAGACACGCTGTTCCATTCGATCGCGGACGTCACGATCGGCTCAACCGGCCACGCGATGCTGTTCGCCTCCGACGGCACGCTGGTCATCTGTCCGATCCTGGCGCCTGAAGAACATTCGGTGAAGCCGGAGCTGATCAACGTGCTGAGGACGTTCAAGTCCGGCTGGACGGTGGCCGCGGACGATTCTCACGGGAGCAAGGATTCCCTACTCGGATTTGCGCCCGTCCGATTCAGTCAGGCGCTGGCTCCCGGCAGCATCGGCGGGAAACATTGGGTAACCGTCGTCCGGCAGGATCCAAAGGAAACGTTTGCGCCGCTGTCCGATCTGGTGGCCAAGGTGCTGCTGTATGGTCTTGGCGTACTTGCCGTACTCTGGGGAACGGGACTGTTGGTTGCGCGGAGAATTGCTGGGCCGATCCAGTTGCTGTATGGCGGCGTGCAGGAAATCGGCAGTGGGCGGCTGGAACGAAGACTCGAACTCAAGACCGGCGATGAAATTGAGGAACTGGCCGATGCCTTCAACCAAATGGCTTCCAATCTCCAGAAATCATTCGGCCAGATCGAGCAGCGGATGAAGGATGTTCGCGCCCTGGAGGAGAAATATCGCGACCTAATCGAGCATTCTCCCGAGATGATCTATCAGCTGGACCGCAGTGGCGGCTTCGTCCATGTGAACAAGACCGGTCTCGACAAGCTCGGGTATCAGATTTCTGAAATGCTCCTGATGAAGCTGTGGGACCTGGTGCCGCGCGGACAAGAGACCCAGGTGCTGCAATATCTTGAGCGGCTGATGTCTCAAGGACAGAGCACCATGGAAACCGTCCTCCTGGCCAAGGATGGACGTCCGATCGACGTTGAGATTCATGCCACGGCGCTTTTCGATCAGGAACGCGGCGGGCTGGTGCATTCCCGTGCGTTCGTGCGCGACGTGACGGAGCGTCATCGACTGGAGCAGGAACTGCAGCATTATACGTCGGGTTTGGAGCAGGCCGTCTCGGAACGCACGCAGGAGTTGGTCGCTTCGCAGGCCCGCTACAAAGCGCTGTTCGATCTGGTCGCCGATTCCGTATTCATGGTCGACGCGGCGGGGACGATCGTTGCGGTCAATAAGCGCGAGGAGCAGGCCCTTGGCTATGCAGAATCGAAGGTAGTCGGCGGCAGCATGTACGAGGTCGTGTCTCCGTCGCATCGTGACACGCTCGGCGGTTGGCTGGCCGAGATCAGCACCGGCCAGCGGCAGGTGCCTACGCAGGAAATTACGGTCTATAACGTCGAGGGACACGAGACGCCTGTCGAGATGGACTTGATCCGCGTGGCAGGCTCCGGGCAGGTTCTGGTGATGGTGCAGATGCGCGACATCACCGACCGCAAGCGACTGGAACGGCAACTCCAAACCTACCGCGAAGAACTCGAGATCAAGGTCAGCGAACGGACGCGGGAAATCGAGGAAACAAAACAGTACCTCGAAAATCTGCTGGAGAATGCGAATGACGTCATTTACACGCTCGACATCGAGCAGCGATTCACCTACGTCAACGGCAAGGTCAATGTCTGGGGCTATCGCAAGGATGACTTGATCGGCCGGCCCTATCTATCACTGTTGTCGCGCCGCCACCGGGGCCGCCGCCTCAAAAATACGCTCGATATTGGCGCCAAGCAGGTCTATGAGGTCGAAGTGGTGACGCGGATGGGAGAGCCGCGTACGGTCATGGTCAGCGTGTCTCCGCTTCACGGCGCGGAGGGGGAGATTCTGGGCGTGCTCGGCATTGCGCGGGACATGACCGACACGAAAAAGCTGGAGCAGCAGATTAGAAACTCGGAAAAGCTGGCATCGGTCGGAAAACTTGCGGCCGGGGTCGCCCACGAAATCAACAACCCGCTGGCCGGCATTCTCAACTGTCTCTATAACCTGCGCAAAGGCGCGCTTTCGCCTGCACGGCAGGAAGAATACTGGGTGTCGATGGAAGACGGTGTGCGTCGGGTCCAGAAAATCGTCCGCCAGCTGCTCGACTTCTCCCAGCAGCACGAGCCGGAGTTCAGCGCGACCGATATCAATCAAATCGTCGATCGGGTGCTCGTGCTGACGACCCATTTGTTCGCG
>DASUXH010000014.1:0-4960 GCA_036378015.1 Nitrospira sp.
AAATCGTCAATAACGACAAGGCGTTTATGCGCCGCGCGCCTGCGTCAACACGGCCGGCACGCCGTTGACAATTTTGCCGACCATCGGCTATCGTGGCCGCATGCAAACCGACCGCGAGCGGGAACACCACGAGCCGGAACCCTCGGACAAGAGCGCGCCGTTTCCGATTCCGTCTCAGATTCCGGTGTTCGCGCTGCCGAACGTCGTGTTGTTTCCGAAGACCTATCTTCCGTTGCACATCTTCGAGCCGCGCTATCGGCAAATGGTCGATGACGCAGTCATGGGCGGTCAGTGCATCGGCATCGCCTTGCTCAAGGAAGGCTGGGAGGCGGAATACTACGGCAACCCTCCCGTGTTCACGATGGGCTGTGTCGGACGGTTGGTCAGCGTGCAGCCGCTTGCCGACGGCCGATCCAACATTCTGCTCCAGGGCCTGGAGCGATTTGAGATTACCGAAGAGTTTCATGATAAGCCGTATCGCCGGGCAGCGGTCACCCTCATGGCGAGAGGCACGGAGCCTTCCCTGGATCCTGCCGTCCGGCAACGGCTTGTGGCCACGCTGGAAGAATACCTCCGGTCGCGTCAAGATGCGCCGACATGGCAGGGCTGGTTTCGCGAAGATGTCAGCGACGACATCCTCGTGAACACGCTGTCGACATATCTGGATTGCACGCCCCTGGAAAAGCAATTCCTGTTGGAAGCCCTGAGTCTCCATCAGCAGGCTCGCCGGCTCAGCGATCTCATTCAGTTCCTCATGCATGATCATCACGGCGCAAAGGGCTGGGGGTGATGGACCGGGCGGTTGCGATCGATGTCTCCCATCTGTCGAAATCGTATGACGGTCATCACGCCGTCACCGACATCTCCTTTCAGGTCTACGCCGGCGAAATCTTCGGCTTGCTCGGTCCGAACGGCGCCGGCAAGAGCACCACGCTCCGCACACTGATCACTCTTCTCTCGCCCACATCCGGACAGGCGACGATATTCGGTCTCGACAGCGTGCAGCATGCCGATCGCGTGCGACAGTTGATTGGTTATGTGCCGCAGGAACGGGCCATCGACCGGTTTCTCACCGGGAGAGAGCATCTCGAACTCCTCGGGGCCTTATACCATCTGTCGAAGGATGAGGCGCGCCGGCGAATCGCCGAATTGCTCAAGCTTGTGGAGCTCGAAGCGCATGCCGACCGCCCGGCCAAGACCTATTCGGGAGGGATGAAACGCAAGCTCGATATTGCCTGCGGTCTCCTACCTGATCCCAAAGTCCTGTTCCTCGACGAACCGACTCTGGGTCTCGACGTGCAGAGCCGGCTGAGGATCTGGGAGTATGTCCGGTTGTTGAAGACCCGCGGCATGACGGTCGTCATGACGACCAACTATCTGGACGAAGCCGATCGGCTGTGCGACCGGCTGGCCATTATCGATGGCGGCGTGATCAAGACGATCGGCTCACCCGCCGAATTGAAGGTCGGTCTGGGCGGAGACATCGTGTCCCTGACGCTCAAGGAAACGGACAAGGTGCCGTCGCTGCAATCGGCATTGAAAGGCCAAGCCGCGATCAAGGCGGTCAGGACGACGCCGAAAGGCCTCGACATCCGCGTGGACGCGCCCGAGAAGGCGCTGCCCCTGATCCTTGAATGCGCCAACAAGGTCGGATGCAGCGTGGAGTTCATCCAGTACAATCGGCCGCGACTGGACGACGTGTTTCTCGCGCACACGGGCCGCCGCATCGAAGAATCGCCGGTGACTGAAGGGCAATAAGACGTCTCGAACATCAGGGGTGAGTGAACGTCATGAAGCAGTATTGGCAGGAAATCAGCGCCTTGACCATGCGGTGGGTCCGCCGGCTGAGCCGCGAAAAATTCAGCATGCTGTTCACGCTTGTCCAGCCGATGCTGTTCTGGCTGATTTTTTTCGGCAATTTGTTCCAGCGTGCGGCCGATGCCCAGGTCACACAGGCCCCCAACTACATCAGCTTCCTGGCGGCCGGCGTCGTCGTCATGACGGTGCTCAACAATGGTCTGGCCGGTGGAGTCGATTTGCTGTTCGACAAGGAGAACGGATTTTTGGAGCGGTTGATGTCCACGCCAATCCACCGCACGTCCGTTATTTTGAGCCGGTTCATCTTTGTCATGAGCATTACGTCCCTTCAAGTGTTGGTCATTCTCGGCGTCGCCTTTCTGTTCGGCGTGCAGCCGGCGACTGGCTTGCTCGGCATCGCCACGATTCTCTTCATCGGCATGATGTTCGGGATAGGACTGACGGCAATCTCGATGGCCATGGCTTTCTCCGTCAAGAGTCATGGCGATTTCTTCTCGGTGCTGGGCTTTCTTTCGCTTCCGATGATATTCTTGAGTTCAGCGCTGGTCCCCTTGACCGCCATGCCCGGCTGGATGAGCTTCTTAGCAAAGTTCAATCCGATGACCTGGGCCATCGATGCGGTGCGGCCGTTGATTCTGTCGAACTGGAGCGAGGCCCTTCCGCATGTGGCAATGGTCGTGGTCGTGATGCTCGTATTCGACGCCCTCTGTTTGTACGGCGGCGCGAAGGCCTTCCGGCGGGCCATGGGATAGGCTCCATGCCACGTTGACCGTCACGCGGATGGGCTGATAAGAAGAATCCGATGGTCATCCCAGAAAGTCAGATCCGCGCCCTGATCCGACTACTTGCCGATGAGGACGAAAAAATCGTCCAGACGATCAGCGGCAGGTTGATCGACATCGGTCCCTCCGCGGTTCCCCTCCTGCAGGAAGCTGAAATTGAACAGCCGGAAATGGCGGAACGCATCGCCTCGGTCCTCGAAGAAATTCGCGGAGGCAAGCTTGAAGACGAACTGATCGCTCAGGCGGCATTGCCGGATGACCGCATGGATCTTGAGCATTGCGCCTTTTTGATTGCACGGTACGCCTACCCGTCGCTGGACGTCTCCGGATATATCCGTCAACTGGACGAGATGGCGCAGGAAGTGCGGGACCGCATCGGGCCCCGTGCCTCCGGCGAGGAAACCGTGAAGACGTTGAATCGCTATCTGTTTACCGAACAGGGATTCAAGGGCAATACGAAGAACTATTATGAAGTCGAAAACACCTATTTGAATCGGGTGATCGACCGGCGCACGGGAATTCCGATCAGTCTTTCCATCGTCTACCTCTTGATCGGCAAGCGCCTTCACCTCCCCGTGCACGGCATCGGCATGCCGGGACACTTCCTCGTCAAATATGAATCGGACCGCTACAAGATTTTCGTCGACTGCTTCAATGGCGGCGCGCTGCTCACCGAAAAAAACTGTCAGCGCTTCTTGACGGAAGCAGGGTATGGATTCGATGAACGATATCTACAGCACAGTGCCGTGCGCGCGATCCTCTCGCGCATGATCAAGAACCTCCTCGCGATCTACGCAAAGCTCGATGATCCGCTGCGCCAGACCCGTCTGACCAAGTTCATGGAAATCTTGGGGTGTGAGATCAAGGAAGGGGGATTGTAGGGCCTGGCCTGAGTCGGGTTTGAACGCCCTACGATCTTAGATCTTGATCCGTAGAAGATCCTTCGCCTTCGTGATGGGGCCGCCGAACGCTTCCCCCGCCTGTGCCTTCACGTCGTATCGTTCCGCGATCGGATAGAAATGCGAGAGGACGAGGCGGCCCACGCCGGCTTCACGAGCCACCTGTCCGCATTGGCCTGCGTGCAAGTGGACGGGATTCGGCCTGCTCACTGGAAACGAACAGTCCAAGACGGCGACATCCGCGTCGCCGCAGAGCCGCACGAGCGGGGCGCAATATTGCGAATCGCCTGAATAGGCCAGCGCTCTGCCTTGGTATTCCACCCGGTAGCCCAGGCAATGCAAGCCGGGTGCATGCAGGACGGTAGTGGGAATGACCTTGGTGGCCCCAAGGCGAATCGCACGATCTCCCAGATCGCGGTAACGGATCGCGAACGGCGCTTGATCGAATGCGGGCAACAATCCGAACATCGTTTGAAACAGGCGGCTTGTGCCACGGGGGCCCATCACGGTCAACGGCGGCCGTGAACCGCCTTCAAACTTGGAGAAGATGATTTCGTCGAACAGGTAGGTGATGAAGTCCGAGAAGTGATCGGCGTGGTAGTGCGAAAACAGAATATGTGTAATCCGATGCCTGTTGACCCCGGTCTTAATGAGGTTCATGAGCGTGCGCGGGCCGAAATCCAGCACAATAAGCTGGTCGGTGTGAACGAGATAGCCGGCGGCGGCCCGTCGGGGATGGACATTCGTCCCGGATCCAAGGATTGTAAGGCGCATCGCCTGGGGCTGTCGCTCAGTTCTGCCGACGACGGCTGCGCCGGCGTCATCTCAGCTTTGCCCGTCCTCCCTTGCTTGAAAACTGTTCCTCATCCGGATCAATAACCGCCGGGCGGTCTCGACCTCCCGTTGCGAGAGGGCCCGCTCGAAAAAGGGCCGGATGTACGCAATATGGGCCGCGAAAACTTTTTCAAATAGTGCATGGCCCTTTTCCGTCAACCGGACCTTCGTGCGGCGCTTGTCGCCGGCGATCGATTCCCGACGGATCAATCCTTTGCTCGCCAACCGATCGAGCACTCCGGTCAAGGTGCCTTTTGTCACCAGGGTGCTCGAGGAGAGTTGTGAGCAGGTCAGACCGGCTGTACCGCCGAGCGTCACAATGACATCAAATTGTGACGGCGTCAGGCGCAGCATTCGGATATGTCGGTTGTCGATACGGGAAAAGGCCAGGTACGCTTCTACTAACGGACGCAGCACCTTGAGATGGGGATCATCTTTCAGATGCGGCAGTCCCATGAACAGATCGCAGAATAAAGCGAATAGCGAATAACCGTCAAGCCGGGTGCCATCGTTGACGTCATCATCATGGGCTCCTATGATGCCGCCCCTATGGCTCGCCACCCAACCGGACAGGCCAACCTGACCGCCGTTGCAATCTTACTGGGGACCGTGATCGCGGCGGTGTGG
>DASUXH010000015.1:0-3636 GCA_036378015.1 Nitrospira sp.
GTTCTTCACATTTGGGAACCCCTGTTGCAGGAGAAAGTTCGTTGCGTCGGCGCTCCTCATGCCATGATGACAGATCGCGATGATTTCCGCATCCCGATTGAGTTTGACCAAAGAATGAGGCAGCGTCGCCAGCGGGATCAGTGTCGAGCCATTGAGCTTGGCCAGATCGAACTCCCATTGTTCGCGCACGTCCAAAAGGACCAGTTGATCGCCTTTATCCAGTCTGCTCTTGAGTTCAAGTGGGGTAATCGTATAACCCATGGTTCCCTCCGTACATTCGGAAGGCATGATAGGTGACCCTGGAAAAGAGTGTCAATCCAGACTCCTTGGGCATCGAGATAACGAATAGAGGTGATCAAAGGTGCACGCAGTATTGGCATCATCCAAGTCCGCTACGCAGTTCACCCGAGGACAATATTTGTTCATTTTTGTCATAGATTATCGCCACTGCACACAGCGCCTACGGGACTTCACTCGTTATGATGTGGTTGACTAGGCGCAAAATACTTCATAACAAATTGATTTAATTCATGGTGTAGCATTTATGGCTCTAGGTAGGGCATAGGACTTGCTCAGGAAGGCTGGGACATAGGTCATGCGGGTCTCATCACAGAGGGTGGTGGTGGTGTTGATTACGACGTCGAATCGCCGGGAAGCGGGACGGATTGCAGCAGCCGTCGTGAATAAGAAGCTGGCGGCTTGCGCCAATCTCGTCACCTCCGTGAGCTCGACCTTTCGCTGGAAGGGACAAGTGCGGAAGAGCCGGGAAGCCTTACTCATCGTGAAAACCAGCGCCCGCCGATATGCGGCGCTCGAGAAGTTTGTTCGGTCGATACATTCATACGATGTTCCCGAAATCATTGCCTTGTCTGTTGATCGTGGACTACGTCCATATCTTGCGTGGGTTCACAAAGAAACCGCTACAAATTGAGTTTCAATGGCAACTCATGACTAACTTGAGGGGTTGACCAAAGCAGCCTAGATGGGTACACTCGGAAGCATAACCTAGGTGTGCAAAGGTCCCCTTGTAGCAGGGGGTGAGGGAGATGGGACAGGTGCATGGCGTAGAGTCAAACGATTCGTACACGGTAGTTATTTTCCGTGGTTCGACGGCGAAACCACTCCGCTTTAGCTTTCCCAGAAAATTTGTTCGTAAGATATTGATTCTAGGGGCGATTATTCTCGCTGCCGACATCTTGGTTATCTCGCATTATGTGGTCAGAACCGGCGAGGTATGGGAACTCTCGGCTTTCCGCGCTGAAGCGCTGAGCGCCCGTCAACAGACGGTTGCTTTCTCCACTGCGGTTGATGACCTGAGGAAGCGTCTCACGAGTATGAAAGAAGTCAATCAGCGGCTTCGGGTCATGCTGGGGATCGAAGCCCCAAAGGCAGGAGACCAGTTCAACGGTCGAGGGGGTGAAGAAACCCCGCTTCCTGAAGGAAGTACGCTGAACTCGGCCGACAAGCCGGCGAGAGGCGAGTCCGAAGTGCAATCAGGCGCAGTTGGCGGCCAGAGCGACCTCGCGGCATCAGGATCCAAGGAGATTGACCAACAAGAACTCGTCGCTGCCGTTAAGCAGGGCATCGGTTGGCTTGCCAAAGAAGCGGAGGCTCAAGAACAGTCGCTGCAAGAGCTTTCTCTCGCTGCGGAACAGAGATCTTCGCGGTGGGCCGCAACCCCTTCGATCTGGCCGGTTAAAGGATGGGTGACTTCCGGATTTGGACCGAGGGTGTCGCCGTTTACTGAAAAGCCGGCCTGGCATGATGGGCTCGACATCGGTGCCGCTGCAAATGCGCCTGTCCAGGCCCCCGCGCAAGGCCGAGTCACCAATGTGGGATTCGATCCAAAGTTAGGGAATGTGGTCAAGCTGGATCATGGATTCGGCATCGAAACATTGTACGGCCATCTTGCGAAGGCCTTGGTGAAAGAAGGCCAGCGCGTGAAGCGTGGCGACGTCGTGGGTCTGGTCGGAAGCAGCGGCCTTGCCACGGGACCCCATCTTCACTACATGGTCAAGGTGAACGGCCAAACCTTTGATCCGACGAAGTACATTCTCGACTGACACGGCCTTCGATGAAATTCGATTACGCGCTATGTCGTCAGGCATAGCGCGTATTTTTTTGACTAGCCTGCCTGGTGATGCCATAACAAGCGTCGGTCAATCCCAGGATTGCTCACCTAAATTCAGCCCATGACTGACCTCGACATTGCGAGAGCGTGTCAGCCTCTTCCCATCCAGGAGATCGCCCAACGACTCGGCCTATCTCCGCAGGAACTTCATCCGTATGGAAGACACAAGGGGAAAATCAGTCTCTCCTCGCTTGAGCGCCTCAAAGATAAGCCGTTCGGACGATACATTCTGGTGACGGCAGTCAATCCCACTCCATTAGGGGAAGGCAAGACGACAACTTCCATCGGACTGGCGATGGGACTCTGTCGAATTGGCCAGCATGCGGTCGTGACGCTGCGTCAGCCATCGCTTGGACCGGTGTTCGGCATCAAAGGAGGCGGCGCCGGAGGCGGTCGTGCGCAGGTGGTGCCGATGGAGGATATCAATCTCCATTTGACGGGCGATTCGCATGCGGTCGCCGCCAGCCACAATTTGCTGTCGGCCTTTGCCGACAATCACATTTTTCACGGCAATTCCCTTGGTCTCGACCCCGCGCGCGTGTCTTGGCCGCGAGCCCTTGGCGTGAGCGATCGGGCGCTGAGGCGAATCGCTCTGGATGAAAGTACGGGACGGCGCCCCAATCAGTTCGTCATCAACGAAGCCTCCGAAGTGATGGCTATCCTTGCGCTGGCCAAAGATCCAGCGGATCTCAGGCGCCGCCTCGGCGACATTGTCATCGGCCTGACCAAAGACGGAACACCGGTCAATGCAGAAGCCCTTTCCTGTGCCGGATCGATGTCCGTGCTCTTGAAGGACGCGCTATTGCCCAATTTGGTGCAGACCCTTGAAGGAACTCCCGCATTCGTCCATACCGGTCCGTTCGGCAACATTGCCCACGGAAACTGTTCGATCATTTCCGATGCCATCGCCTTGCGCTGCGCCGACTATGTGGTAACGGAGGCGGGCTTCGGCAGTGATCTCGGCGCGGAGAAATTTTTCAACATCAAGTGTCGCCTGTCGGGATTCACGCCGGCTGCGGCCGTGATTGTGGCGACGCTACGTGCCTTGAAGCTGCATGGTGGGGGAGGGCTGGTGAAATCCGGCGCGCCGGTCCCCGCCGGCTTATCGGGGCCGAATCAGGAAGCGCTCGCACAGGGCTTTCCGAATTTGGAACAGCACATCGCGAACGTCAGGGCTCACGGCATTCCGGTGGTCGTCGCGATCAATGCATTCAAGGATGACCCGATCTCTGAATTGGAATGGCTCCGCCAACAGGCCTGCAATGCCGGGGCGGCAGAGGCGGCCGTCTCGACCCATCATTCCGACGGCGGAAAGGGCTCCGAGGAGCTTGCACGAGCGGTCATCCGCGCGGCCGGGCTAGGGTCGGCGTTTTCCCATCTCTACGACCTTACCTGGCCGACGAAGCGGAAAATCGAGACCATTGCCAGGAAAATGTACGGAGCGTCGGGAGTGGCCTTCGAGACTCAAGCAGAACGGGACATCGAACAGGCCCGGCAGCTGGGGT
>DASUXH010000016.1:0-3715 GCA_036378015.1 Nitrospira sp.
CCCATGTCGATATTTGCCACCGGCCGACTGTTGGTTTGCACGCTGCTGTTGATCGAGACGACGGCCACCACAGCATTGGCGTCATCGATCGATCAGCTCACGGACCTGACGGGCAAGGCCGTCGTCACCGTCACGCTCACCGGCCGCGACAACTTCAATAGCGAATACCGCTACGATCTCACGGTCCGCAACCGCTCCGGTGATCCGTTGGTCGCCGATTCGTTGATCGTGGTCCTTGAGAAGATTACGAACCTCGCCGGGGAAGAGCGGGACCCCTTGAAAAGTGAACCGCTCATTAATCGGTTTGAGATCATCGGCCAGGACGGAGAAACCGAGGACGGCAAGCCGTTTTTCCGTGTGCCGGCCGGCGCGAATCCCGACCTCGCTCCGTTGACCGATAGCTCGCCCTTTTCTATTCGGATCCGGAACAAGGATTATGTCTCGATGTTTACACCCTCCTTTCGAGTCTATGGGAAAAAGCGCCTTCCTGCTGAGCCCAAGACGGCCGTTATCCCGTCGCAGCCGGCCGGCTCCTCACAAGACCGGACGGATCGGCTGATCCAACTGCTGTTGAAGAAGGGCATCATCACCGAGGAAGAACGTAAGGCCATCCAGCCGTGACCGACCCGTCCTGCGACGCCTGTGCTGGGTCTTGGGCGGATCAGATCCCACCTCAACCGAGGCGGTCTGGCGTGTTGCGCACGATCGTGTCACGCTTCCGATAGACCAAATCCATGCCGCCATTGCACATATCAGGAAGCACTTGTGACGAATGGTATAATGTCGGCCATTCGCCTAACGAAGGGTCTCAGGCCAGATGCTCGGTCGATTACTGGTGGTGGCAGTCGTCAGCCTGTGCGGTATTCCTTCTTCGTCGGCTCAAACGCCGACGGATCCGGCCACTCCACAAGCGCCTCTCGAAAGTCCGCCACCGCCGCCTGAAGCCGTCGGTGACGAGCATTCGCCGTCTCTTCATTCAGCTCTCCAGCAGCCCGATGCGGCAATGGCGCTCGGGGAAGCGCGCGGCGCCGTCCGGATGGCTCCCGAAGACGCGAGCAGCCGGCTCGCTTTGGCCCGAGCGTTGTCCCGCATTGGAGACCTGGACGCCGCCATGGAGGAATGTCGCGTCGCCATCAAACTCAAGCCGGATGATGCCAAGGCGCATCTCCAGTTGGGCACCATCCTTATCGCCAAGCAGGACTGGCGCGCAGCCTCGTCCGTTCTGCATGAAGCCGTCAGGCTCGATCCGGGCTTGACCGATGCCCATTACAGTCTCGGCAGCGTCCATTACTCATTGGGCCATGTACAGGCAGCCGTACAATCGTATCGACAGGCGTTGACGCTGCAACCGTATTTCCCCGACGCGCGCTACCGCCTGGCCCTTTTGTTGAAACTCTCCAAGCATGATCAGGAGGCCGCCGGGCTCATGGAGGAGGCGGCATTGGGCGGCGTCCAGCAAGCTCAGTATTTTCTGGGAAACGCCTATAAGAGCGGGCAAGGCGTCGAAAAAGACTTGGGGAAAGCCGTGTTCTGGTGGGCCAAAGCCGCCGAATACGGCTATCAACCGTCCGCCGACCTACTCGGTAAGTTGCGGCGGCAGGCGCTGTCGCCGGATCAATCGAACCGGAAACGCAAAGAAGCGCAGGAGGCTTTTTTCGCGTACCGACGTCAACTCTGGGAGGAATTTCGCGAGTACAGCCTGGCAGACGATGGAGAATCCGTCGGCACCAGGCTGCTGAAAGACCGCCGTGCCGATGTCGCGGTGCCGACGCTGCTCAGGGAATGCTATGCCTTGAGCGAGGGAGCGCAAGCCGAATTGGCGCGGCTCTACGAGACGGGGTGGGACGACGTGCTGCCGCCGCACGACAAAAAGATCCTTGCCTGTTTTGAGGTGACGGCGGCAGACGGCTTTATTCCCGCCCGACGGCTATTGGCCCGCATATACGGCAAAGGGATCGGCATGCCACCCGATGTTCCCAGGGCGAAGGCGATGCTCAAAGGATTGCCCAAACAAGAGGCCACTGCCCTCTTAGCCGAATTTGACACAGGCGGGCGACGATGATGGCATTCACCCAGGGCAGAGTCTGGCGGCTGTTCATCACGAGTCCGCTCCTACAGGCGCTCGTCATCGGACTGCTGGCGTCGCTCCTGGCCAAGGGACTTTGGGCGTTGGCCCCCGTCACCTATAGCGCCCTCGACTGGGCTCTGTATGACAGCTGGCTGCGAGTTCGAGCCCCGATTGCGACCAGCGACGCTTTGACCGTTGTCGTGCGTGATCCGGACAGCGAAGCGCGTTTCGGCGCAACGCTCGACCGGGCCGTGCTCGCACAATTCATCAGTGCCGCCCATGACGCCGGAGCCGCCGCCATCGGGATCGACCATCGCCTCGATCATGCGAGCCCGGCGTCCCTGGGCGGAGCGGCCAGCGATGCCCTGTTCATTGAGGCCCTGCATGCGGCAGGGCCTGTGGTCTTGGTCCATGACCCGGAAACTGCCCTTGAAACCGATGCGGCCATCACAGGACATGTCCTGGTTTCCGTCCAGCCGGATCGGGTGACGCGAGAAGTCCCTCTGCTGGCCACAGTCGAGGGAAAACCGGTCACAGCCTTCGGCGCCCTTCTCTATGATGTGTACCGGCAGCAGCATCAACCACTGATCTCGGATCAAGTCTCCACCGTCACACTCAATCCCGTCGGAGACGGCTCGCTCCCGGCGCTGGCGACGATCACGTTGTCTTCTGTGTGGGACGCGATCCAGCATGACAATCGCCGCGAGCTCGAAGAACGATTCAAGGGTAAGATCGTCGTTCTCCTGCCAAACGACCTCAGTCGTGGTCCCTGGCTTCTTCCGACCGGACAGTCCGTGGCAGGAATCGTGGCGCATCTCCATCTGCTCAATAGCTGGCTGACGGGGAACGAGATCGGCGTCGCAAGCCGATGGATCGCGTTTGGCCTCACGCTCTTGCTCGCATCCGCTATCGGATGGGGCCTGCTGCGTTACCCAGGATCCAGGGGCCTCTTGTTTGCTGGGTGCGGTGTCCTACTCTATGTGGCCGTTACGACGGTCGTGCTCTGGACCATCCATCTAGTGCTTCCCCTCTCCTTACCGCTGACGGCCGCCGGCCTTGTGATCATGGCGGCCATCGCCTGGACGCACCTGACCGCCGGGCCGCGCATGATATTGCTCGAACAGGATATGTTGCGCATGCAACAAGACGCCGCTGCCATCCGAGAGGCGCTGACCTTGCGAGAAAGCCGCGCCGAAGCGCTGGAAGAAGATTTAGAGGCGGCGAACGCGGCAGTGGCCCAATCGACAGCGCAGCGAGAGGAGCTGGCCGGACACACGGCGTTGTTGCAGTCGGAAATTCTGGAGATCCGGGCCCAGGAACAGACTGCCAGGCGTCAACTCGAGCAGGTGGAACGGCAACTGACCGATCTTCGGGCCGTGAGTACAGACTCGCGTACGCTCGCAGATGCGGAGCTGGAGCGGCTGAAAGCCGAGAGCCGTGCTCTGGGGATCATCACTCAACAGCCCGTTCTGCTCAGAATGTTTCGCGATCTCAAGAAGGGAGCGGCTTCGCCGTTGACCGTTTTGCTCTTGGGCGAGCCGGGGACCGGAAAGGAATTGTTCGCCCGAGCCGTGCACCGCCTGAGTCCCAGGGCCGGGCAAGTCTTCGTCGCCGTCAACATGGCGGCGATTTCGCCCGAGCTGTTTG
>DASUXH010000017.1:0-6893 GCA_036378015.1 Nitrospira sp.
CCTGCGCCGGTCCAACGGCCGTTACCATACCAAGCCGCTCACCAGTGATGGTTCGCGACCCGTCGCTTGAATTTTTTGTCTCCGTAGTTTCGCCGACCTGATAGCCGATTATTTTCAGCGCAGTCTTAGTTGCCTCAACCACAGATTCGCCGGAGCTCTTGGTCTCCAACACTGCACTCGAAATCTTGCCCGAATTGTCACAACCTGCGGCGCCTATGAACAGGACACATCCCAGCAGCAAGCCGGCTTCTTTGTTGATGAGGTCAAGGAATTGCCCTACGGCATTCTTCGATCGTGCCATCAAATGATTTCCTCTGCGCGAAAGGGTACCTCAGACCGGCCTTGGACTCAACAGGGCAGTGGCAGCATCGGTTGGCATCGATCCCAAGGAGGAAGGGGCGAAAAGACAGGTTAATGCGGTGGGTGAGCGCCTTCGGCGAGCAAGAGATCAACCATTTGGGAAAAGCCGCCTTCGGAAGCGTAATCGATAGGGCGTTTGCCGTTCTTATCTTCCACGTCGATGTTGGCGCCACTGGAGAGCAGCACCTTGACGACCATCGTATATTCCCATCCGTACAGCAGCATCGTGAGATGGTGCTCACCATTCGCGAACCCGCGGGCGGCATTCATTTTCTGCGCGCCTCCTTGGGCGACCAAATGCAGAGGCCGCAGGCCATGACCATCGACCGCATTTGACTTTGCCCCGGAGGCGAGGAGTGTCTGTACAGTGCCGATGCCTGCAGACCGAGCAGCCAGGTGTATAGGTTGCATGCCATCGTTGTTAGCCACGTCGACTTTTGCTCCGGCGTCGAGCAGATCTTTCACCATGTGTCCGTTTGTTGGGTCAGCCACAGCGATGTGGAGGGGTTCATTGCCGTCCTCATCGGCAACGTCAACTTGCGCGCCTGCTCTGAGCAGCGCTTTCACGATGTCGGTCTTGCCGGATGCTGCGGCGATGTGCAAAGCGGTTTGTCGGTTGACGGTTCTCGCATTCACATTGGCTCCGGCCGCCAGCAGCATGATCACTACGTCTGTTTGACCGAACGCGGTGGCCACTTCCAGGGCGGTCCTGCCGTACTGGTCGGTCGTCTCTATATTCGCCCCTTCGGCCAACAAGCGTTTTACGGTGTCCACCTTTCCGATCTGTGCGGCGGCCATCAATACCTGATCCGTGGTCTCATTGGCATGGACGGCTCCCCACGTGAACGTCAGGAACCCCGCGATTGTCAGACCAAGGCAAAAGCGCCTTCTCCATCGTCGATCATGCATCATGGCTTTCCCCCTTGTTGAGGGCGTTCATGGCTCGACTGTGAATGCCGGACCACTTCAAGTGATGCTTCAGAAAGGATAGCAAAAGAATCGGAACTTGCTACTTTTTTGGAGAATTGGAACAGACGAGCACCAAGGGGAGGCGAGGGAGGGCGCGGCCTCCCACCCGGGGGCCGCCGGCATACTAACGCATCACGATAGTGAAGAGGGGTAGGGGTGCTGAGTCCGGCATGAACGACGACATCATGGCTACCGCAAGGAGCAGTCCTCCGATGACGATCATGGCGATGTTGCCAGCACTGTAGGTATCATTCGGCGCCTCGCCGACCGACTGAGAGTATATGTCATTCACACGTTGAGCCGTCTGTTGAACAGGGATAGCCGGACCGAAAACGGCAAGACTGATCCACGCCCATGGATCCGGCAATATCCACACGCTGTTCAGCACGAAGAAGAAGGTGCCCAGCAGCTGCGGACTCCAATCGGCCGCGATCCCCTGCGCGGACGCGAGAGTCCGAATGCGGTTGAACAGAGAAAATCCCCACAACGGCGCGAACGCCGTCCGCCAAAATGGGCTCAGGTTTTCTTGAGAGGCGGCCTTGATTCGTCTCCAGTTCTGATAGAACCAGTAAAAGGTGTAGGCGGTAAAACTGACCAGCGAGAGGACAATGAACTTGTGCGTCGCAACGGGAAACAGGGGAAAACTCGTCAGTACGGCCGACACTCGTGGCATCGACTGCGGCCCTGGTGTGCTCCCGGCTTGAGGCAAGGCGGCCTCGGGTGAGACGGTTGGCTTGATGCCGTCAGGTTTGCTTTCTTGCAGCATCCACGCTCCAAATGCCTGAGCCTTGAGTAGAGATGTACAAGAAGACGAAGCAATACAGTGCTGCGAGCTCGCCCATATTTTGAATGGGCAGAAGGGCATTCGTGCCATGGCCCATCCACTAGGCGAACGCCATAAGCCCGCTGCACAGAAACGCCGCCCATCCCGTAAAGAGCCCGATCATCACCAACGCGCCGCCGATGAGTTCGATCGGACCTGCAATCGCGATGATGAACGATGGCATTTGAGGCGGTGGAGGCGTGGGGATGCTCAACAGTTTTTGCGCTCCATGCCAGAGGAACAGAAAGCCGGTCACGATTCGCATGAGCGCGTACGTCTGAGCCGCATAGGGACGCATGAACATGGCCATCGAATCCTCCTTTGGAAGAGGTGGGCTGCTGATGAAGCGCGCCTGAGATTGTATTCTCAAAGAGGCTACTGAGTTTGCCCGACGCTGTCAATGTGATGGCCGCCCCATCATGCCCGGGGAAGAGATGTTATCAGAGCGTGCGTGTTGCGAAATCGCGCATGACGTACTAAGATCACCGCCTCTCAGACCATGGCTCTTTCTCCCGAACAGATGTCCGATGCGATCTCACGCTACTTTCTGGCCTGGTCCAGTCTCGATCCCTCCGCCTATGTCGCCTGCTTTGATGAGAATGCGGTTGTCCATGACCCCTATGGAAGCACGCCGCACCGGGGAGCAAAGGCCTTACGTGATTTCTTTGCCACCATTGCGCAGGCAGTTCAAGAGGTCCGGATTCGAGCCGACTCGGTCTATGCAGCGAGCAATCGCGCGGCGGTTGTCTTTCGCGGCAATGCGATAGGGAAAAACCAAAAGCCTGTGGAAGTGGTCGGCATAGACGTCTTCGAATTCAATGAGGCAAGCCGAATCACGATGTTATGGGCTTACTGGGACCCTGCGGCGGTGCTGGCCAAGCTGCGCCAATAGACTCGTCCCAGACAGCCTTTCCTTTGCATGTGGACCTCCATTTTCTGCCAATTGTTTGTCACTCAGGTATCGAATGGCTGTGCCTGACAGATACTCCGTCAATCCGGTCTCATCCACTGAACTTTGCGTGAGACTCCAACTGTCATAGTTGAAGGGCCACCATCCCCCGACACTTCCTGCGGGTCCCATAGTCGATTGAGGAGCCGTACCCGTTCCGACAGATTCCAATACATCGGACTTTCCCATTACGACCGCATCCGCTCCGAGGGTGGCAGCGCGGGCCAGAATCCTCTCGCGCATCTTGTCTTCATCCGCGCTCTGACTGGTCGCCACGATACGTGCCAACTTCACATGTGGAATAGTAGGCTCCGACTCCAGCCACTGCACCTGTTCAGGACTCTTGTTGGGTGGATAGACTTCACTGGTCAATGGCTCGACACGTATTGACACGCAGGCCGCCAGTGCGAGAAGGCCGAATAGCGTGACTCCACATAGGGCGTGGCGCCTGTAACCTTTGCGAGCGTTCGGGCGACTGAGGAGTAAGAACCGCTTCACCACAGGAGGCTCGATATGCTGAAAACTATCCTGGCAGCCACAGCTGCCATCACACTCTTTGCATTGACTGTTGTCATAGCACAAACACCCGCTCCGGTCCCAGCTCCCACGCCTGCTCCGTCATCTTCGGCTCCGTCAGATGACGCATCGAAGACTGAAAAAAAGCATAAAGGAAAGGGAGGACAGAAAGGCAAGCCCCACGGGAAGCGAGGGCAGGGCCAGGAAGCGAAAGAATAGCGAGGAGGCGTTCATGAGACAGCCCTGCAATCCCGGGAGTTCGCTTCGAAATTGGCTCATCGCCTGCTTTATGCTAATCGTTTGCATAGGAATGCCCCAGCTTCTCATCGCCGGCTTGGTCACGCAGGACGAAGTGAATAGCGTGCGCGTCTACAAGCAGATGGCGAAATCCACCGTATTGGTGGCCTCGGCGTACGTCAGTTCCCATCACATCACCCAGGCATCGGGGAAGGGTCTCGGGTCTGGGATTCTGATCGACGAGGCCGGCACGATTGTGACCAACGCCCACGTCGTGGCAGGAGCGGCAAAAATCACCGTGACCTTGCACGATGGGACGCGGTTACCGGCAAAACTGATCGGAAGCGATCCCCAGACCGATATCGCGCTGCTCCAGGTCTCGCTTCCGAAAGGGCCGCACGTGCCTGCCGCTCTCGGCGATTCCGATAAGTTGGAAATCGGCCAGAAAGTAGTCGCCATCGGGCACCCGTTTGGTCTTGCCTATGCCTTTTCAACGGGCATCGTGAGCGGATTCGGAAAAGTCTTTGAGACCAAGCAGGAAGTGTTTCAAGAACGGATCATTCAAACAACAACCCCATTCAATCCCGGCAACAGCGGCGGGCCGCTCGTCGATTCTGAGGATCGCGTAGTCGGCGTCAACTCGGCCATCTTGCTCGGAGCCGAGAATATCGGGTTCGCCATTCCCATCAACACCGTCAAATCCATTCTCCCGGAACTACGGGCCTATGGCCGCGTCGTCCGGCCTTGGCTCGGCATCAAAGGTAAATTCGTGACCGATGAATTGCGCAATCTCATCGCGCTGCCACTTGTGGATGGATTGCTCGTCATCGATGTGGAAGATGGAAGCCCTGCGGCGGAGACCGGGCTTCGTGCCGGTGACCTGGATGTCACGATTGAGGGAGAACCATGGCTATTGGGGGAGATATTATCGTCAGCATCAACGGGCAAGAGGTGAAGAGCAGCGAACAATACGTCAAGGTATTGCGACAACTGAAAGCGAAGCAGGGCGTGACACTCAAGCTCTATCGCGACGGCGAGGCGCATACGTTCAATATCACGCTGGGAGAACGTCCTTTCCCTGCCGGTCCTCCTCAGCGTCCCAAAATAGATGTGCCTCCGATTGTTCCGCAGAGTCTGGAGATCGTGCCATTTTAGCGGTGAGGCTGACCGTCGGAGTCTCGACCGAAGTCACTGAGATGGGCGAATGAGCGTCACTTCCTGTCAAACCAATAGATCAACTCAAAGAGATGCATATCGACGCCGCGTGCATCACTCCCGTACATGCCGGCGTCGGAAAAATGTTGAAAATGGTAGCCTGCGCCGAACGGCCCAACCAAGCGACTGGTTGCGCCGAACGTCCACACCCACTGAAACACTCCGCCAAAATTCTGAGCCTGGTAATGATACGGGGTGACCAGGGCACCACCGATACCAATATCAACGGAAATCAACTGGTCCTTTCGACCAAACAGCACATAAAACGGTACCAGCGTAAAAATCGCGCTTGTGTTGTGATGAGTCCCGACGAGCGCGCCTCCAGTCAACAGGGCGCGCGTCCCGAGAACCCACTTGTCCCCGATGTCCTTTTCCAAGGGAAGCCGCGTGGCCAACGCCACGTCGAACTGGTTAAAATACTCTGGCTGAAATTGTCCAATTAGATATCCAGTAACGCCTCCTCTCACCGATACATATTCGAGCCTAGGCTCGCCAGCCCCGGCGGATGGATTCATATGGCCAATGAGGGTCATCCCCACGGCAATGATCGCAGCGCACAAACGCGCACATGTCCCGAGTTGACCCAAGCGATTGACGTCCTTGTGTTATTTAGTTGGATCTAGAGCGCTGAGGGTAGCCCCCTCAGTGGGCACGCTTGTACCACGTGGCGTGCAAACGATCAACGTAGAAGTTGAAATGAAGCTTCCTCTAAAGCCCGATCGGACGTGGAGTTAGGATTAGAGGTCGCCATCAAACCACTCGCAGGCGTTTAAAACCAGCCTACGTCGAGAGAGTGTCTGACGCCGGGTGTTGTTCACCGCGCTTCCGTCGCTCACATCTGAACTTTACTTCTGCCTAGGGGCATGAAACTCTCAACCTTGGGTTTTCCTTGTTCTTGGTTGTTGGGTATTGAGATTAGGATAGCGCTATCGCATGGAAGAATGGATATCGAAAGACACGCTCCTGTGGGTATCGACCGTATCAGGGGTGGGACTGCTTGCCTTTGCCGTTGTCATTCCTTGGCTCATCATTCGGATGCCGGACGACTTCTTTTCCAATCCGCAACGCTATAACTGGCTCGACCGAAAGCCCGCGACGATCCGCATCCCCATCCGTATACTGAAAAACCTGCTTGCTGGCGCCCTTGTAATAGTTGGAGTCGTCATGTTCCTGACGCCGGCCTCAGGCCTGTTTCCGGTGCTCTTGGGCGTCGTGTTGGCGGACGTGCCGGGAAAGTTAAAACTGCAACGGTGGATCCTGTGTAGAAAGACGATTCGGAAGAGTATGAATTGGTTACGACGCAAATTTCATCGCAAGCCTGTGCAAATGCCGTCAGAAAAACTGGCTGCCTGAGAAGAGTCCTCGAACGCGGGGTCTTCGGCAGGTGGAACAACCATTGAGTAGCAACCGCCTTTCTTACATTCCAGTTATCAAACGACGGCGAAAGTAAGAGCACGTCAAGCACTCTTGCATTGCCAGGGATACCATCCCGACCAACTCATCACGCTGTCCTTCCATCCCTCACGAGCTACTCGCTGCCACTGGAACGCGAATTGGTAGGTTCGCCATTGGGAATCAAGGGTTGGGACGAGTATCCGGACTAGTCTGGTCTCTCCATGTAATTGAAGGCGATGTACCCAGACTCTCCTCTTGTAATACATGCTACGAGGCACTAATGAAGCCGCTCAAAAACTGTCCTCTCGTTTTCATCGGGCTCTGTATCATCTTCGCCTGCACGCCTTATCCCAAAGACGTTGAAACGGATCCAGCCGTCAAAGCGCAACGATTTCCAAAAGAAAGTTTTGACGGGATCATCAAGGACCA
>DASUXH010000018.1:0-6143 GCA_036378015.1 Nitrospira sp.
CGGTATCCCCAAAATCTGATCCGGTTCAGACGCAGACGCCTCAGCCGCCAACTTCCGCCCCATCTCCGGCCGTTCCTAAACAGCATCAACAGGACGGCGAAGTAAAGCCGCCCGTCAAGAGTCCTGCCTCTTCGCCCGAGGGGACCAAGGAGCCGGGGCCGTCTGTAACACCTGGACCGGCGAAACCTCCGGCAAAGGCGACGCATCCATCCAACGGCAATACGCCGCCGAAGGCCGCCACGCTGCCACAGCCGCCTGGAGAGCTCATCGGCAGGGACGGTGCGCTGATGGTGCTGATTCCGGCCGGAGAGTTCACCATGGGCAGCGACAAAGGAGACGACGACGAGCAGCCCATCCACAAGGTCTTTCTCGACAGCTTTTATATCGATAAATTCGAAGTCACAAACGGACGATTTGCCAAATTTGTCGAGGCGATCCAGAGCGAACCTCCCTGGGGGTTTGCCGACAAGGAGACTCCGGTCACCCGTCCTGACCAGCCCGTGCGTTGGGTCAACTGGATGGACGCAATCGGCTATTGTCTCTGGGTTGGCAAACGTTTGCCAACGGAGGCAGAGTGGGAAAAAGCGGCCCGCGGTTCCGATGGGCGGGTCTATCCCTGGGGAAACGATGCTCCTACTCCGGCTCACGCGGTCTTCGGCTTGAAGGAAGGTTCCGACACGGTTTCGGCTATTGGGAACCGGGACAAGGGAAAGAGCCCCTACGGCGTCCATGATCTGGCTGGAAATCTGTATGAGTGGACAACCGATTGGTATGACGAAGAATTCTATTCAAAGAATCCAGCAATTAATCCCAAAGGTCCTATGGAAGGCACGGCCAAGGTGCAGCGAGGCGGGTCCTATGTCAATGGCGCCTACCGGCTACGTTCTTCCTTCAGAACCAAGGGCGACCCCACCGAACATGATCCCAATGTGGGCTTCCGCTGTGCGCAAGATATTCCCACACAGCCATAATGTGAACCCATCGCGTGCCATCAGCCCCTGTGAAAGCACTAGCCGCATATGTTCTATGTATGTTTATAGTGGGTCCGGCCGCTGCCACGAGGTAGGTTCTGATGAAGCGATATAGGGTTAAGCCGGACACCTGCCTCTCCATTAAAGATCATGACCCGGACGAAACAGGCGACTATAAGAAGAACGGTGCTGACAAGGATGCGGCCAAGGAAGAGACCGAGAAGCTGGTTCTAAAACTGGGCCGGTTGCAAGATCGGCTCTACGCCAATGGCAGCAAGGCTCTCCTGATCGTGTTGCAAGGCATGGATACGAGCGGAAAAGACGGCACGATCAAACATGTGATGTCCGCAGTCAACCCGCAGGGATGCAAGGTCGTAGCCTTCAAGACCCCGACACATGAGGAACTGGCCCATGACTTTCTGTGGCGTGTGCATCGTGAAGTGCCGCCGAAAGGCTTTATCGGCATCTTCAACCGATCGCACTACGAAGATGTGCTGATCACGCGTGTGCATGGCTGGGTGTCCGACAAAACCGCCAAGCGGCGGTTCAATCAAATCAAAGAATTTGAAGAGATGCTCGTGGAGAACGGCACGGTCATTTTGAAATTTTTCCTTCATATCTCAAAGAAAGAGCAAAAAGAGCGGCTGGAGGTGCGAATCCAAGACCCCGAGAAACGCTGGAAATGGAGTTCAGGCGACCTTGAAGAACGGAAGCTGTGGGATAAGTATATGAAAGCATTTGAGGATGTGATGTCAGCGACGAGTACTGAGTGCGCCCCCTGGTATATCGTGCCGGCAAATCGAAAATGGTACCGGAATCTTGTGGTGGCCGACCGCGTGGTCGATGCGCTCGAGAGCCTGAATCTCAAGACCCCTCCTGCCCCAAAGGGCGTCAACTTCTCAAAACTCAAAATCGTCTAGCGACGCATCAATTTTTTCGGCTCTCGTTCTTAAAACTTGGCACGTGTTATGCGTCGATTCTTCTTCGGCAGGAAAATACGCAACCCCCCATTGACACAATGATCTAATGAGCGTAGGAGGGGACCTGCGGCCCTGAAAAGCCCATTGAGGTACGAGAGATCGGACAGACCGCGCGGCTGTCATCAAGGTCTCCCGATGACTTCATCAGAGAGGAGGGTGGATATGGACGACGCGACTCCACCTGGCTCGTCAGGCCCGCCGATGCGAGGGCGGGTTTCTCGTCGGTCGTGCTAGCCGGATCTCCGGTGGCTGTGCCGTGATGGCACCAGAGACCAACTGGGTATCAGCCTATTTATCGGAGCATCTGCCGCGGCGCGAGGAACGGAAAGCCTGGGATTGACGACGTCTCCCACGATTGGAAACTCGCATGACCTGGCCTTGCGCGGGTCTTTCGGGCCGCAACAATTCAATAGCAGTTCCGGCGTCCTAAGCGCCGATCACGGGCGGCCTCCCACCATAGTGCAAGGTCGCCCGTGAATTATTGAGCTCCTTGCTTACCAAGTCGGGCCTTCTTTCGTTGCCAATAAAAATAGAAAGGCAGCCCCGCCGCAATCGTCGCGGCTCCATAGAGAGCTTCAACCGGCCGCTCCAGCACACTCGAGCCGACGACCAGTGCCGAGACCGACACGAGCAGAGCCGGCAACACCGGATACCATGGGCTGCGATAGGTGGGCTGAGAATCCTGACTTCTCAAGCGAAGAGGGAAGATGGCCGAAAGGGTCAGTCCCATGAAGAACGCCAGCACCATTCCACTGTAAACAATCAATTGCTCGAATGTGCCGCTAACGATCAACGCCGAAGCCCAAAGCGTTTGAAAGGAGATTGCGCGCGCCGGGACGCCGGTTTCGGGATGGCGGTAGGCTAGCCAAGGAGTGATCGCGCCATCCTGCGCCATGGCCCAATAGACCCGCGGGCCGGCCCATGTCATGGCACTGACGGCTCCGGCAATGGAGAGGCAGAGCAACACCGCGACCAAGTGTCCGCTCTCCGCACCCCATAAAGCCGCCGCAGATTTTTCGGCGACTGGCACGATAGGTTCCTGTGCCAGTTCATCAATCGACAAAGCGGACAGGTACACGAGGTTCAGCAGCACATAAATCGCGGAGACGAACATGGTGCCGCCGATCATCACTCTCGGCAGCATGCGACGCGGATCGGTAATTTCGGTGGCAATGAAGCCCGCGACGTTCCACCCCAGGTAACAATAAATCACGATGACGAGTGGAATGGCGAGCGATCCGGTCTTTGAAGACTCCATAGACGGCCGCTCGGACAGCCAGTCCCAATGCGCTGCGCTCGCCGACAGACCGCCCAGAATCAGGACGCCGATCGCGAGCACCTTCGTACTCGTGATTACCCGCTGCAGTCTGCCGCCGCCTGCCAACCCTCGGCAATGGACCAGCGTGACCAACCATAACAGCGCCAGCGACAGCCCTTTGGCCCACCATCCGGTTTCATCCATGACGGGGAAGAGTCTGAAGGCATAGGCCGAAAAACTGATGGCTGAGGCGGCGACGGCCGCGCCGAACCCGATCGTAAAGGAGGTCCATCCGCTGAGGAAGGCGACCAGCGGTCCATAGGCTTCGCGCAAATATACATAATCACCGCCGGCATGCGGCAGCCGCGACCCGAGTTCGCCATACACCATCGCCCCACCGATCGCAAAGAGGCCGCCCAGGCTCCAAAGCAACAGGATGAGTTTCGGATCGCCCAAGTCTCTCGCCATGAGACCTGTGGTCGTGAAGACACCTCCTCCAATGATATTGCTGACGAGGAGACAACTCGCCGTAAACCACCCGATGGTACTGATGCGTACGCCGGAGCGAAGCACGTCCGAGGCCTTTCTTTTGTCGGGCGACTCTCCTACCATATCCGCTGATGCCTGAGAAGCCGAAGAAAAAGTCCCGCCTTGCCGGGATGCGGCGCCGACGAAAGCCGGCTGGGCAATCCACCGGCCTGGCTGCCGCTGATCTCCAAGCGGCTGCTCCTCCCGGAGAAGCAGCAGAGCTGCATCGAGCGATCGAACAGGACGGCGGCAAGGTTCTATCGGTCTATCGCGAACCGTATGGCGGTCATTGGCTGGTCCTTGCGGCGCTGCCCATCGAACTGGTGGAGCCCACCCCTTATCAACGCAATCTGTCCGATACGCACGTCAGAAAGCTCGAAGGAGTGATCGGCAAAATCGGTAGGTTTCTCGATCCTATCATTGCGGTACGCATGCTGAGACCAGATCATGCGGCAAAGTATTGGACGCCGAACGGGAACCATCGCCTTTCCGCGATGCGGACACTCGGGGCCAAGAGCATTGTTGCGATCGTTGTACCGCAAGCGACCGCGGCCTATCAGATACTTGCCCTCAACACCGAGAAAGCACACAACCTTCGGGAGAAGGCCCTCGAAGTGATCCGTATGTACAGGGAACTGGCCCAACTCGAGGAAGCAGATGAGGAGACGTACGCTCTCGAATTCGAAGAGCCGGCGTTGATCACGCTGGGACTCTGCTATGAAGAGCGGCCTCGGTTCAGTGGAGGCGCCTACCATCCCGTGTTGAAACGGGTCGAGGAATTTCTGAAGAAGCCCTTGCGGACGGCAATCGAATCGCGTCATGACCGGGCACGCAAGGTGTTGGCACTGGACGATGCCATCGTCAAACAGGTCGAGGGGCTTAAAGCCAAAGGCCTGACCAGTCCGTACTTGAAGAGCTTCGTGGTCGCGCGCGTCAATCCCCTGCGTTTCCGGCCCAAAGACGCTCCTGTGCTGTCCTTCGACGACGCCCTGGAGCGGATGATGCAAGCCGCTTCCAAATTCAATCCTGACAAGATCAAAATTGACGATCTTGCCAAATCAGGGGGTGCGCCGGACGAGGTCGAGTAACGCTTCACGCCTTGTTTCCGTCGTAACAGCCCTCGTACAATAACCACTTCGTCTGTCCTAACCCCGGAGGCCGCCATGGCTCTTGCTGATAACAAATGTATCCCCTGCCGCGGTGGTGTGCCGCCGCTTCCGAATGATCGAATACAGGCCTTGTTAAAGGAACTCGGCCGAGGTTGGGTGTTGAGCACTGGAGGCCACCTTGAGCGGCTGTATACGTTCAAAGATTTTGCGCAGGCCTTGGCCTTCGTCAACAAAGTGGGCGCCGTGGCCGAAGCCGAGGCTCACCATCCCGACCTCCACCTATCGTGGGGGAAATGCAAGGTCGAGATTTGGACCCACAAGATCAACGGCTTGACTGAAAGCGATTTTTATCTGGCGGCGAAGGCCGACAGGGAATTCGAACCGTTTCGAGCCATGGCTGGCGGGTGAAAAGCGCGTGAGTCAGAAAGAGCACACAAGCGGGCATACGTCGGGCGATGCGCAGGTGGCGCTCGTCAACATGCCGTTCAGCTTCTCGAAATATCCGTCGATCCAGCTGGGCACGCTTTCGGCGTTGCTCAAATCTCAAGGTATTGCCGTCGACTGCCACCACTTGAATGTATGGTTCGCCCACAAGATTGGCGTGCACTTGTACGAACTGATTTGTGAAAAGCGCGCGCTCTTTGGCGAATGGCTGTTCTCGTATCTGTTGTTCCGTGATAGCCCCAAGCGAGCGGAATACCCGCGGGTGTTCAAGCCGGTCTTCGAGCAGATCGCTCAGCAGAGCGGACAGCCGATCGGTTACTTCGAAGAGATGGCCACGAGGATCGCTCCGCAATTTCTTACCTGGGCGCTGACCTCCATCGAGTGGGGCCGCTATAAGCTGGTCGGCTTCACCTCCACGTTCGATCAGAACGTGGCAAGCCTCACGATGGCCAAGTTGATCAAAGATCTCTACCCGGAAGTCACCATCGTGTTCGGTGGGGCGAACTTCGATGGAGAAATGGGTCTGGAGTACTTTCGGGCCTTTCCCTTCATCGATCACGTGGTGGTGGGTGAGGGCGAAGTCGCGTTCCCCGCCCTCGCCCGGCAGATCTTGGAAGGAAAACCCAACGAATCCATACCCGGGGTGGCGTTTCGCCAGGACGGGCAAGTCCGGCTGACGCCGACCCCGGCGCTCTTTACCGAGTTTGCGCGCACCGGCCCCCCGGATTATGACGACTATTACCATTTACTGGCTGAGTTGGGCGACACGGCTCAGGGGCTCGATCGAATTCTCTTGTACGAAGGCTCTCGCGGCTGTTGGTGGGGTGAAAAGCATCATTGCACATTCTGTGGG
>DASUXH010000019.1:0-3367 GCA_036378015.1 Nitrospira sp.
CGGATATACGGTCTTCAAGAAAGGCAGTTCCGCGGCGTCTTCGAGCGAGCGGAGCGGCGGGTGGGTGTGACCGGCGAGGCGTTGTTGAGATTGCTCGAATGCCGGCTCGACAACGTCGTGTACCGGCTTGGGTTCGGGGCGTCCCGCAAGGAAGCCCGGCAGCTCGTGGGGCATGGTCACATGACGGTCAATGGCCGGAAGAACAACATCCCGGGGTCGCAGGTCCGCGCCGGCGACGTCGTTGCGGTTCGGGAACGCAGCCGCGCGATCGCCTCGATTCAAACTGCTCTGGAATCCGTCGAGGGAAGAGGCATACCGGAATGGCTGGAATTGGACAAAGCCGGCTTCAAAGGAACCGTGCGTGCGTTGCCAACGAAGGATCAGATTTCGCTGCCCGTCAATGAGCAGATGGTCGTCGAACTGTATTCGCGATAAGCAACTTCATACAACGCCGACTTCATGCAGAATGCATCGCAGAAGGCGCGGCGGCTAACAGGATGAAGGGGGACTCATGATCAAAGCGATGAAAGATTTCCAAATCCCGATGCGGGTCGAGGTCGACAAGGAAACGGCCTCCGCCACGTTCGGACGATTCAGCACGGAGGCGTACGAGCGGGGCTTCGGCACGACGGTCGGCAACGCGCTGCGCCGCGTCTTGCTCTCGTCACTGACCGGGGCCGCCGTGACGACGGTCAAGGTCGAGGGCGTCCTACACGAATTTTCGACGATCCCGGGCGTCACGGAAGATGTCACGTCGATCATCCTCAATGTGAAGGGGCTGCGTCTGGCGCTGCACACCGATAAGCCGAAGACGGTCCGGTTGAAGAAAAAGGGGCCCGGTGAAGCCAAGGGGTCGGATATCATCCACGATGCGGACATTTCTATTTTGACGCCCAATCTTCATATTGCGACTCTCGATAAGGACGCGACGCTGGATATGGAGATGACGGTCAAGCATGGCCGCGGGTACGTGCCGGCCGAACGGAACAAGGAAGAAGGTCTGCCGATCGGAGTGATCGCGATCGATTCCATCTTTTCTCCGATCAAACGGGTGAATTTTCACGTTGAGAATGCACGCGTCGGACGGATGACGGATTACGACAAACTGACGCTGGAAGTCTGGACCGACGGGACCATCTCGCCGAGCGACGCCTTGTCAACGGCTGCAGGCATCCTGCGCGATCATGTCGACATCTTCATCAACCCGGAGGCGAGAGTAGAAGGCCGCGCCGAACTCACCGGCGACGAGGCTCAACGGGAGATCAACAAGAATCTCTTCCGGAGCGTCAATGAGCTGGAGTTGTCGGTCCGAGCGGCGAATTGCTTGAAAAATGCCAACATCAAGACCATCGCCGATCTGGTGCAGAAATCCGAAGCCGAGATGCTGAAGACCAAGAACTTCGGCAAAAAGTCGTTGAACGAAATCAAGGAAATTTTGACGGACATGGGCCTGAGTCTCGGGGTCAAGCTGGATGCCATGGCTTCGGGCAGCGGTCCCAAGAACGAGTAGGAGAGGGCATCGTGCGTCACAGGAAAAAAGGCAGGCAACTCGGTCGGCAGACCAAACATCGATGGGCGTTGTTCAGAAGCTTGGTGACCTCGCTGCTCGAGCATGAACGGATCGAAACCACCGAGGCGAAGGCGAAAGAGATCCGGGGATTCACCGACCGCATGATTACGCTGGGCAAGGACGGCTCGTTGCCGGCTCGGCGTCGGGCGCTGAGTTTTCTGAGGAGTAAAGAGGTTGTTTCGAAGCTCTTCAGCGATGTGGCAGGCCGGTTCAAAGATCGACCAGGCGGCTACACGAGAATGGTGAAAACCAGAAGGCGCATCGGCGACGCCGCCGAGTTGGTCGCCATCGAGCTCGTGGCCAGAGCCGAAACATCGGCCACGAAAAAATCCGCTGCGACTCCAGCCAAGGCTGAAAAGTCCGAGTAGGTTCCGCACGGAACCTACTCGCCGGCAACCCCCTTCAGCGCTGTCAATTTTCTGATTCCCTTCCGCCGTCGGAGTTTACTTGCCTGGGGCCTCCTGCTATTATCGTGCCAGTCATTTCCCCTTCATCGATCAGAGCGGAGAGGACCATGTGGCAGCGGTTGGTGCAACGGGTGTTGCTGGGGCTCAGCATCCTGCTTGGAGGTGTGCTGATCTATCTGCTAATGACAAATTCCACCGCCTCTCCGCCCCCCACGGCCACCGCTCCCGGGACTATCAACCAGGCCGATGCCATTATCTCGAAATTCACCTTTACCCAGACCAAGGGCGATAAAGTGCAGTGGCAGGTTGATGCCCAGCAGGCTCGTCTTTTCGAGCAAGACAAGAAGGCGATCCTCGACAACGTGGCCGTGACCTTGTTCGGTGTCCAGGGCAAGGAGCTCATGGTCCATGGCGATGAGGGCACGCTGAACACGGATACAAAGAATTTTCTCCTGGCCAATCGATCGGAACCATTGGTGATCTACACTCAAAGCGGCTACATCATCTACACGAACCACCTGGCCTGGACGGATCACACCCGCGAAATTCGCACACAGGATCCCGTCCATATCGTGGGCAATGGATTGGACGTTAAAGGCCGAGGGCTCTTAGGCCATCTCGACACGGAAGAGTTCGAGGTACTTGAGGACGTGCATGTGGAAGTGGTTCCTGCTTCTTAACTCGCTGACACTGGCGACGACGACGGCCGTTCTGGCTGCCGTGCAGCCGGGTTCCAACGGCGCTTCCGACCCGGCGCCCGGCACGACCGTCATTTCCCAGAAGATGACCTTCAAGAATCAGGAGAACCAGGCCGTGTTCGATGGGGCGGTCGTCCTGACCAGAGGCACGTTGGTGGTCTATTCCGACCGGATGGTGGTGTCGTTCGGCAGTCAGGAGGCAGGCGCCGACCCGAAGCCCGGGAAACTCCCTACCACGCAGGCCAAGGGTCCGGACACGGTCTCGAATCGTGCGGTGACGCAAATTGAAGCCACTGGACGCGTGAAGATCGAGCGGGATGCCGGCAATGCGACCTGCAAGAAGGCCGTCTATTACCGGGACGAAGACAAGATCGTCCTGACGGGCGATCCGGTCGCATGGGACAAAGGCACACGGGTGAGCGGCAAGCGGATCACCATGTTCTTGGGGGAAGACCGGACAGTCGTGGAAGGCGGTTCGCACGTGAGAATTGAGCCTGAGGGAGGAGCGAAGTGAGAGAGGCCCTGCGGACCGAACCCGAAATGGACGGTGCAGCACGCGCCCGCGCGCCCCGCGCCATCCTTCGGGCCGACGGTCTCGTCAAAAGTTTTCGTTCGCGCAAAGTAGTGAAGGGCGTGTCGGTCGAAGTAGCGGCCGGTGAAGTGGTCGGGTTACTGGGTCCGAACGGGGCAGG
>DASUXH010000020.1:0-4196 GCA_036378015.1 Nitrospira sp.
CTGGTCAAACGAAATATCCACGGGCATCGTGGCCCGCACCCACAGATTGCCCTCTTCAAGGGCCGGCATGAACTCCCCGCCCAAAAATTGGAGTGCGATGAGGGCCACGATCAGCAATGCGGCCGCCAACGCCACGACGACTTGCCGGTGATCGAGGGCCCAATGAAGAATATGCTGATACAGCCTGCGCATGGGCTTCACGACGATCGTGTCGTCTTCATTGATGGGTCCCGTCAATAGGAAAGAACAGAGCACGGGCGCAAGGGTGAAGGCCATGAGTAGCGCCCCCAGCAAGGCGAAGCCGTACGTGATCGACATGGGCGCGAAGATTTTTCCCGGCACACCGGTCATGGTAAACAGGGGAATGAATGCCACCACGATAATGGTTGTCGAATAAAAGACCGGCTGGCCCACCTGACGGGCGGCCCGAACGATCTGCTGGTGCACGGTCAGGCCAGGAGTTTTCGCGTGCGCCAGATGAAAAAAGATGCTCTCCACCATGATCAACGTGGCGTCGACGATGATGCCGAAATCAATGGCCCCGAGAGAAATAAGGTTCGCCGATTGCCCGATCAAGACCATCATGGCGAATGTAAACAGGAGCGACAGTGGAATCGTCAAAGCGACGATGCCGGCCGCCCGGAAATTCCCCAAAAACGCGTACAGCAGCACGAAGACCAGCACCATGCCGCTGAGCAGAATATCGGTGACCGTCTCGACCGTCGTATTGATCAATGCCGTGCGGTCGTAGAAGGTTTTGATCTTGATGCCCGAAGGCAATTTCCAGCTGTTGAGCTCCTCCACTTTCTCCCGCACATTGTCGAGCACGGGCATGGCTTTGTAGCCGCGCTGCAGCAGCACCACGCCTTCCACGACATCGTCCCTGTCGTCGATGCCGACTTTTCCGAGACGAACGCGGCTGCCGACTTGTACGTTGCCCAGCGTCTTGACATAGATTGGCGTCCCGTCCTTCTGAGCGACCATGACATTCTCGATATCTTCGATTCCGTTGATCAAACCCACCCCGCGCACATTGTAATTTTGCGCTCCAAGGGTCAAATAATTCCCGCCGACGTTCGCATTGCTGTTTTGCAACGCCGTCATGACTTGCGGCAGATTGACTCCATAACTGATCAATCGCCCTGGATCGACGTCGACGTGGTATTCCTTGGTTGTCCCGCCGAATGCGGTGACGTCGATGACACCGGGAATGCGGCGAAAGGCGCGTCGCACCTGCCAGTCCTGGACCGTTTTGACTTCCGTCAAACTGATGCCCGGTTCGCCGGTAAGCTCATAGCGGTAGATCTCGGCGATGGCCCACCAGGGGGACAGCGTCGGTTGGACTCCCGGAGGAAATTCCACCGACGCCACGCGATTGAGGACTTCCTGACGGTCGCGGAAAATATCGGTGCCGAAATCAAAATACACTTTGATGTCGCTGAGGCCGAAGATCGAAAGCGACCGAATGTCGGTCAGACCGGGCATGCCGGTAAGCGCCACCTCGATCGGAATCGTGATCTGACGCTCGATTTCTTCCGCCGACCACCCAGGATTCTGGGTGATCAGCTCGACCATGGGCGGAGAGGGGTCTGGATAGGCGATGATGTCCAGTAAGTGAAACGAGTACAGACCTCCGAACAACAACGCGAGTCCCAATGCGCACAGCAGGATGCGCTGGACGAGGGATATCTCGACGAGACGGGCGATCATCTATAGCAGTGAATCCGCGGAAGTGGAGAAACAGGAAGGTGCACCCGTTCAGCCGCCTTTGACTTCTTGACCTTTGATCAAGACCGCGCCCTTGGTCACGATCCTCTGGCCGGGGGTCAACCCTTCAAGAACCCGCATCTGATCGGGCGCGAAGTTGGAAACCCTCACCTCGTGCTTAACGTAGTGGTTGGGCTCTTCAACGACGAAAACGAATTGCTTGCCGTCGGATTCCAAGACCGCTTCTTTTGGCACCACCAGAATTCTGGTTGCATCGCCCACCTGGATATGCAGGCGGGCAAACATTTCTGGCTTCAACCGATGGTCTTGGTTGTTTACCCAGGCCCGTAGTTTGATCGTCCGGCTGGCCGGATCGACGACATCGCCCACCGCCGCCACCGTCGCGGGAAAATCGACGTCGGGATAGGCCTCGACCTTGACCTTGGCAAACTGCCCTTCCTTCACGAGAGCGAGGTCCCGTTCATAGACGTCGGCCACGACTTGCAGCATGTCGAGATCGGCGACCGTGAAGAGCACTTGATTCGCGTCACCGCCAACCGACTGGCCCGGGGTCACCATGCGTTCCACCACGACTCCCGTCAGCGGACTCTTCAATTCAAAGCGGGAGGAGATTTGTTGTTTATCGAGAGGCTTATTCAGCTCTTCGGCCGGCACACGGAGGGACATCAACCGCTCTTTCGCGCGTCGAAACTCGGCTCGTGCTTTCACCAGCTCGTTCTCGGCCTGTTTGAGGTCCTTGAGCGGCAAGGCCTTATTGGAGTACAAGTCTTTCGCCAGTTCAGCGGAGCGGGTGGCATATTGCAGGTCCGAGTCTTCCTTGACGTACTCCGAATACGCCTGCACAATATCCGGGCTATCGACGACGAGCAGCACCGCTCCGGCCTTCACCCGGTCGCCCAGATGCGCCAACACCTCAACGACGCGACCCTGCAACGGAGAGGAAATTTTTGAGTAGCGATCTTCGCCATAGGCCATTTTCCCGGCCAGGCTGAGATCCTGCTGCATGCCCCCGTAATCCACCACGCCGGTCTCGACGCGAGGCCCGGTGTCGCGAGCAGACGCGCCGCTCTTGCCGTGCGGGGGCATAGCGGCGTCGGAGTTGGCCGGCTGATCGCCCTTGCCGCAGGCCGCAAGGCCCAGTACGGACAGAACAACGACCACCGCCAAAGAGCTCTCAATAGATCTCATCATGAGGCAATCTCTTGCCCGACCGCCGATTCCAACTGCAGCACGTTACGCTGGTAATTGAACAAGGCTTCGATGTAATTTTGTTGAATGGTACGCGACGTTCGAGCGGCGTCGAGCAGATCGAGAATGGTAGCCCCTCCCCGTTCGTAGGCGCGTTCGACGATGGTGAAGGTGGCGCGCGCATCATCCAGCACTCCGCCTACGTAAGCTTCCACCAACCGCCGACTGTGCATGAGATTGCGGTAGGCAACTTCCACTTCATTTTCGACTACATTGAGGGCCTTATTCAAGTCGGCTTCGGCCGTCTGCACGGCCACTTCCGCCTGCCTGATTCCACCCTGATTCCGGTTGAACAGCGGTAGCGGCATGCCGAAATTGAGCGCCCACTGTTGAGGATTGTCGGGACCTTGCGAGCCTTGAATGGCATATCCAGTTCCCACCGTCAGGTCGGGCACGCGGTAGGCTTTTGCGAGCCGCAGATCGGCTTCCCGCTGAGAGAACGTAAACCGCTTTGAACGCACGTCGGGCCGCACGTCCATCGCTGCCAATCTCAATTTTTCGATCTCAGGGTCGATGCGCCTGAACTCCAGATCGGTGGTCAGCTCCAAGGTCGTCGCCGGCGATAGACGCAAGAGCTGGCGAAGGTCCCCGCGGGCCGATTCCGCCTCCTGCAAGGATTGAATGACCATGGAGTGAAAATCCACCATCTGCAGCCGGATACGGATGAGATCGACTTCCGCGATATAGCCCTTTTTCAACCGGATCGTGTTGATATCCAAGATGCGCGAAAACCGGTCGCGGTTTTCTTCGGCCAGCGCCAAGCGGCGCTGTGCCAACTGCACCCGATAGTAACTGTCCTTCACCGTAAATCCGAGTTGGCGCACGGCATCCTCGAACGCGGCTTCAGCGGATTGGGCGCCGAAGCCTGCGCTTTCAATCCGGTAGCCACGCTTGCCGGCCAGTTCGAACAACTGCTGCGCCTGGACGAAAATCTGTCCGCTGTTTCCGGCCGTGTGGCCTTGGGTGAACGACGCCAGGTTTCCGATCGACATGACGGGATTCGGAAACAGCCGGGCGGTAATCTGCTGCCCTTTGCTGTATTCGATCCCGTACTTGGCGATCAACACGTCAAGATTCTGCTGCACAAACAGCGTCAGCGCGTCGCTCAAGCTGAGACGAAGTGAGGTTACAGTCCGCTGTTCGGCGGACGGAGGAAGCGTGGTGGTGGCAGACCAGGCTTGGATAGGGAGCACGAGAAGCAGGCCGGCGAGCAACGAAGT
>DASUXH010000021.1:0-2852 GCA_036378015.1 Nitrospira sp.
GGCCTCCTGACGGTCGAAGGGAGGAAGATGACGCCCAAATTGGTACGGCTCAGTGACCGCCCTGAACGCCCCCCTTGATGGTAGGCCATAGGAAGTTTTTTTCTGAGACAACCTAGGGGAATTTCCAGTATACTGCGCTAAGTACTGTCTACTAAATCAGGGACCATAACCCAGACAGTGCTGATTCATCGGCATGAACGGTGGGGACAACTCTTTACAAGGAGGACTTATGCTAAGGAGAGTGCTCGTTATCTCGGTCGCGGTGCTGTTCACGTTCCAGGCCGGCTTTGCCCTTGCTGCTGCCACCGGCAATCCGGACACGGGACCTGGTTGTGGCCTCGGGAAGCTGGCGTGGCAGAACTATCCCCATCAAAAAACCATCGGCGTTCAGGTGCTGGAGGCGACCACCAACGGGACATTCGGCAGTGGGACCTTCGGCATCAGCAGCGGAACCTCGGGCTGCACCAACGACGGTCAAGTCTGGGCTTCTGAGAAGGCAAACGTCTTCGCCGCCATTAATTTCGATAATCTCGCGCAGGACATGGCACAGGGCCACGGCGAACACCTCACATCTCTCGCGATCCTCATGGGTATCCCGGCTGACCAGCAACCGGCGTTCTTCGCGATGACCCAGGAGCGGTATGCCTATTTCGTCAAAGCGGGTGAATCCTCTCCCGGAGCGATGGTCAAGGCGTTGAATGATGCGGTCGCGACTCATCCGACACTGGCCAAGGTCTCTTTGAATAAGTAAGTTTTGTCCTATGGGGTTCCGGTCTCATAGGCTGGAACCCCACACATGTCTCCGAACCCTCCTGTCCTGCTCTCTTGCCGCATTGCTCCCTATCGTGTCCGTCTTTGCCGAGGCCCCGGCCCCCACTGACAATCCCTATCTGAGAGAACTCGTCGAACGAGCCATGCAGGCCAAATTGGCCGATGAACGCGAATGGCACGTGCTGCTTCATTACCAGCCGAATCTCTTCGGCAAGGGTGTGACGAGCATGCAGGACGATCCCGGGTTCTTCATGGCTCCGACAGGCAAGACGGATCCTCAAGCGGAACTTGCGGCGACGCTCGCTCAGTTTTTCTCCGACGAATTGGTCGGCCGGTCCAAACAACAGGCACAATGCGCCTTCGTCGCGCGCTATCATTGGCTGAGGGAAAAGCTGAATTTCGACGACCGCCGGCTCCCTCCTCAGTTATGCGAACGCTTCACGCGATGGTTCAACGAGTTCAACGCTCAATCGATCAGCGTCATCTTTCCCACGGGATTCATGAACAATCCTGCGTCGATGTTCGGGCATACGTTTTTACGTATCGACGCCAAAGGGCAGACCCCGCAGACCCGAATCCTCGATTACACGATCAACTACGCCGCCGAGGTGCCCCCGAACGCGGGACCGGAGTACGCCATCAAAGGCATCTTCGGCGGCTACCGTGGTCACTTTTCCACCATTCCCTATTATCTCAAGGTCCAGGAATACCGAGATATCGAGAACCGTGACATTTGGGAATATCGGCTGGATTTGACCCAAGAGCAGGTCCGGCGTCTCCTGATGCACACCTGGGAGATGGGAAACGCGTACTTCGATTACTTCTTTTTTGATGAGAATTGTTCGTTCCATATTCTCGGGCTCGTCGAAGCGGCGGAACCATCCATCCATTTGCTCGATCGTTTCCGATTTTATGCGATCCCCGTCGATACGGTGAGGCTCTTGGCCGAATCAGGACTGGTCGGGGAGGTGGTTTCACGGCCTTCCCGGAGTACCCTAGTGAAACGTAAGCGGGAGGCGATGAATGACGAGGAACGTGGATGGCTCAACCGCTTGGTCACCGACCCCGACATGCTCTCATCCGAGCGCTTCCGCAGTCTGAATCCGGAGCGGCAAGCCTTTGTGCTTGAGACTGCGTCCGACTATCTCTTAATGCGTGGCAGCGGAGCTCCAGAGGAGGGCAAACCGTTTCGCGAAAAAAACAAGACGATTCTTGCCGCCCGTAGCCGGCTCAAAGTTACGCCCACGGACGTGCCCGTCGAGCCTTATGTGAAGCGCCCCGATCTCGGACATGGGACCAGCCGTATCGGCATCGGCGCCGGCTGGCGAAATGACCGGGCCTTCGAGGAAATCAATGTGCGACCCGCCTATCACGACTTGCTCGATCCGGAGTCCGGATTTACGCCCGACGCGCAGATTGAAGTGATGTCTTTCGCCGTACGGCATTATCACAATGCGTCTCAAGCGCGCCTCGAGCGGTTTACCCCGTTGAACATGGTCTCGCTCGCGCCGATGGATTCACTCTTTCAGGCACCGTCATGGAAGCTCGGCCTTGGGATGAATACCATTGTCCACAATAGTTGCCAACTATGCACCAACGGCTATTTGAACGGCGGACTGGGGGGGGCGGTCGAATCACATGTGCTCGGACGCCAAGTATGGTATGCCATGGCTGAAGTGGAGGCCGACGCCAGCAAGGCCTACGAAGACAGCTATCGGATCGGCGGCGGCGGTACGGTCGGTCTCCTGGCCGATCTCACTGATCGATGGAAACTTCTTGCGACAGGAACCTATCTCCGCTTCGCGTTGGGCGAAAAATCCGACGACTTCCGTTGGTCGATCGGGCAGCGATATTCCCTGACCACGAATCTTGCCTTCCGTGTGGAATACAACCACCGGAGTCATGACAACGATGTGTTGGCCACGCTTCAGCTGTACTTCTAGTCGCGGAACGCTGCTCCGATACGTATTGTGCTGTGTGGTGTGCCTCTTTAGCCAGGCGGCGAACGGTCAGGATGCGGCACGGGAGACTCAGGATTCGCCAAAGCAAGGACCGCAAATCTATGCGGCCATCTATCTTCT
>DASUXH010000022.1:0-3895 GCA_036378015.1 Nitrospira sp.
GACATCGAATAAACGATCAAATGTCATCGCTATTATCTGCACCGATGAAACCGGCAGATGTACTGGACATGACATCAATCTATGTCTACGATTCTCTCGCTGTTTAGACAAAATTAGAAAAGGAGTCAGAATCATTCGCGGCGCGGGGCGGGCCGGTGCGATCTCGCCTCCCCGCCCCTCACCGCTCATCGCACCTCACACCGCGATAGACCTCTGGATCCGCAAAACGTAAAATGCAGGCACGATGGCTAAAACGAGACCGAGAGGTCCCTCTCTTGCCAATCGCCGATTGATTCGCGCAAAAACGGGTGGACGATGTCATGTATGCGGTGGACCACTCGGTCAAAACTGGCACGCTGACCACGTGAGACCGCACGCGATTGGAGGCAGCTCCTTCATTGATAACTATTTACCATGCTGTTGGATTTGCAATCGCGCTCGATGGAAGTCGAACTCAAAGGTGATCCGGCAACTTTTTAAGTATGGGATCCTTGCCCAAAAGGAGATTCGAAAGAAAACAGCGCTCGGTAAGACATTCCTAAAGCAATTTCGTAAGCATAACCTCGCCAAAAAGCTTCGCACTTCAAAATGAGTTTCAGAGGCCAAGAAAAGGGAGACAGGCTACTTTGCTAAGTGCTTGAAGATTTTGGAAACGGTGTCAGGAACCATTTCGCGGCGCGTGGCGGGCCGGCTTCGCCTGGACAAGATCCTTCGATACAGAATCGCGTCATCAGCAATCAACACGAGCCCCCGCCGTCATATCGATGGTGTGCTGTTGACCGTTTCCGCACGTTTCTCTTCAAGCTCCGTCCAGCGAGTATAGAGCCGATCGACCTCGGCCTGCGCCGCATGAAGCGCGGCGAATCGTTCTTGAAGCTTCTCCGCAGAGGACGCAATAGCCGGATCGTCCGCTGCCGTCTGGCACGCGAGGACCCTCTCCTCAGCTTTGAGAATCATTCCTTCGATCTTCTCCCATTCCTGCCGCTCTTTGTACGACAGGCCTTTCTTTTTCTGAGACAGCGCCCCGTCGCCTCTTGCTTTCGTCGGCTGTTCACGCTGCTCATTCTCGTCCTTCCGGGATTGCGCGGACTCCCATTGCCCATAATCGGCAAACCACTCGGCATGGCCAGCGCCGTCCAGCGTCAGCAGTTTTGTCGACACACGGTCGAGCAGCCATCGGTCGTGGGTGACCAAAAGCAACGCCCCGGTGAATTCCATCAGACTGTCTTCCAGGACGTCCAGCGTCGGAATATCGAGATCGTTGGTTGGCTCGTCGAGAATCAGCAGATCGGCCGGTTGCAGCATCAGCTGTGCGATGAGCAGCCGCGCCTGCTCTCCACCTGACAGGCGCGACACCGGCAAATCGAGCTGTTCGGGGCGAAAGAGAAAGCGCTTGGACCAGGACATCAAATGGACAGCACTTTCCTGGTAGATGACCGTGTCGCCGCCGGACGGCGCGAGTGCTCGCCGCAACGTCGTCTGTTGATCCAGCGACTCCCGATGTTGCTCGAATGCGACGACCCGCAGCCGGTCGGCCCGCGTGATCGTCCCGGCGTCCGGCTTCAGTGTGCCGGCCAGCACTTTGAGGAGCGTCGACTTTCCACTGCCGTTCGGCCCCAAGAGGCCGATTCGATCCCCTGGACCGATTTGCAAATCGAGGTGTCGGAAAAGCGGGCATCCCCCGATCGATTTGGCCAGACCCGTCGTCACCAGCAGTTGCTTCGATTTCCTTCCGGAGGCGGTGAGGTCGATACCGACCGATGCCGACGACTGCCTGGACTCGATCTCGTCCAACTCCTCGATGATCCGGCCGGCGGCATCGATCCGCGCCTTGGCTTTCGTGGTTCGCGCTTTGGGTCCCCGGCGCAGCCATTCCACTTCGCGCCGCACGCGGTTGGCGAGGGATGCCTGGTACTCCGTCTGCGCCTGCAGCGCAGCGTCCCGCTGCTCGAGAAAGTCGCTGTAGTGGCCCGTGACCTGAAACATGCCGTCGGGGTAGCTGCGGTTCAACTCCCAGATGCGCGTCGCCACGGACTCCAGGAATCGACGATCATGGCTGATGGCGAGAAAGGCATGGGGTTCGGATTTAAGGAGGGTTTCCAGCCAGAGAATACCCTCGACATCCAAATGGTTCGTCGGCTCGTCGAGCAAGATCATGTCGGGTTCGAGCATCAGCGCCCTGGCAATCGCCAGCCGTTTCTTCCATCCGCCCGAGAGCGTCGCAACCGGTTGATCAGCGCGACTGAAGTTTCCGAGGCTGAGCGCCTTAGCAATTCGCCCACCTTCCTCATGCGGATCGAGCCCTTCATTGAGTAGGACCTGCGCCAACAGGGCTTCGACGGTTTGCTCCTCTGCAAACACGGGATCCTGTGGCACATAAGCAATCCGCGTATGCCGCCGGACCGATCTGGTCCCGCTGTCAGGTTCTTCAACACCAGCCAGAATTTTTAGTAGCGTGGACTTTCCTGACCCGTTGGGTCCGATCAACCCGACATGATCTCCTTCACAGATGGTCAGAGATAGATCGCGGAAGAGAGGTTTCACGCCGAAACTCTTGCTGAGCGATTCGCAACTGAGCAGTAAAGATGGTGGCATGACTCGGCAGTGTACCCGATCCGCGCTTCGGAACGGTAGTTCTCTTGATCCCAGGAATCACGAGGATATTCTTCACATCTGGGGTAGTGGCGTTTCTATGAGACAGTGGAAATAGAGGGGCCGGGAGTGTTTTCTGCTGAATTTTTTCGCGGCGCGGGGCGGGCCGGCTCGCTGCTCGCGTCCCCTGCCCTCCACTGACCGCTCATTGCACCTCACACCGCGATAGACCCACCTACATCTCGCTAACGCCAGGTAACTTCCTCCCAGTACAAATGGACAAAGGTCTCATACGGTGGAAAATTTCTCGTATTTTGTTCTTTCGACCGAACCCATAGATCTATTTCAATTCCGGATGGGTCGGTTTCTCCTCCTGGTAAGGTTCGTTTGACCGGATAATGAACTTCGTGAGTTTTTGGATCACGTGATCGTTCCATCACCATAAAGTGTGCATCGTAGTCCTTGTATAGGACCTGGTCGTTCTTCCACATCGTCGCCGTTCCCCAGCCAGCGAGGTAGAGCCATGTTTTCGGATACAGGGGATCACCGTTCCCTGAGTCACCATGCTCATATACTCTGCTGGCTATCCCTCCATCCTGAAAGGGCGATTTGGCAGCGTAACGATCGAAGACGATCCGATAACGGTCAGTGTTCTCGAAAAATTCGGCCAGCACCCGTCCAGTGTTGGTCACCTCGTTGACGTCGATCTCTATGGTACCCTTCACCGGCATGGGGCGCTTTCCTGCATAGTCCAGATGATCCCATGGTGCTGCGTCTCCAATACTGCCAATGAGTGTGGCACGGTCCCCTTTCAGACGGAACTCCCCGCTGTAATAAGGATGTTCGGTCGGGTTGAAGATCCGCGTCCCTTCCGTACCTTTGGGCGTCCCAAATTGTTTGTCTTCTGCACTGGCGAAGATCCACATGCCAACTGACACAAAGACAAACAGCGTGCCGATCCCTATGGGTGCTTTATATGAAACTATCATCACTCACCTCGATATTGGTCTTCAGAAGAAGCGTTGTCCTTTGGAAATACTGAAGCAGGGGGGATTCACAATCAAGGAGTAGTTGAGGAAAGAAAAGGGGTCGTGGCGGACCGGCGCGATCTCGCCTCCCCGCCCCTTCAACCCCCTCACCGCTCATCGCCCCTCACACCGCGATAGACCCCGCCCACGTGACATCGTAGAATGTCCTGAGCTATGTGACGTCGCATCCAAGGAGCCCATTATGTCTTCGAAGCTGATGCCTGTTACTAGCATTGTCCTTGCCCTGCTCATGACGGCGTTTTCTCCTTCCGTCA
>DASUXH010000023.1:0-3069 GCA_036378015.1 Nitrospira sp.
TGACGGACAATCTCATCCCAAAACCGCGGGGTATAGCCGGTGGAACCATTGTCCAGGTATCCGCCATGACCCGGTGCGGTCTTCGCAGGATTCGCTGCGGCGGCAGCCTCATACGCGGGGTAATCGGACGGATGCCCCTCATACCAGTAATAGATATTTTGTTCCGGAGCGGTCGAATCATACTGCCATTCGGCGCGCTCTGCTTCGTTGTCGTAGTGGTTGTAGACGACGTCTTGAATCACGGCGATGCCGCGTCGATGGCATTCGCGCACGAAATGACGGTACTTGTCGCGGCCACCCGCGCTCGATTCGATGCAGAAGTGGTGGCTGTCCCCATAGCCCCATCCCACGTTCCCGGAAAATTCCGCCATAGGCAAGAGCTCGACCGCGTTGACTCCGAGAAGCACCAAGTAATCAAGGAACGTCATCGCATCGCTCAAGTCGCCGGGGCCGGCCTTTCCAAATCCCAGTGAGCCCACGTGCAGCTCGTATATGACCAAGTCTTCGAGGCGGCTCGGAACCGCATGACTATGAGTGAATTCCGTGGCCCAGAATTCGTCGGCTGATATGAGATCCGGCGGCGCGCCGGGAGGCGTCGATTGGAACGTGCGGCGCACCACGTCCGGATCGATCACCACGCTGCAGCTCACCGTGCCGTCCAACGTATCCACGGTTCCGGTCCAATTGCCTGTCTTTGGATTGAGAGGATTGATGCCGCCTCTGCCGATCTGACCGCGGGAAAAAATATCCGTCCGATAAACGGTGTTCCCATTGGCATTGACGATGCGATACATGTAGGGGAAGCTTTTGAACTGTTCAAACTCGCCGGAAGGACCGCCTTGCCAAATATCGTCGGGACCGCGAGACAGTGCGACGACGGGCTGCGCCGGATCGATGCCGGTGCCGTCATTGGCAATGTAGCCCTTCGCCGGCTGACCGAAGACCACGTCGACCCGTTGCGCATTGGGCGCCCACACGGCAAAACGCAGGCCGGGTGTGGAAGTTCCCGTCGACAAGTGTTTGTTGGCTCCCAAGCGGCGGCCGTAGGTGAAGTAATAGCCTTCGACTTGAGGCGTCCCTGCAGCAGTCAGACGAAATTGCCGATAGCGCTCAACGGAACTCATATCGTGAATTTCGGTCGGAATGCCCCAAAGACTATTGCCCTGCGGGCCGTCAACTACCACGCCCCATTGGAAGGTCTTATCCTGATCGGCCAGATCGAGAGAGATTGATGCTTTAAAGATCGGGCACCCATCTTCTCCGATCGCTTTCTGCATCGGAGATTCGGTCCAATCGGCAGAGTACCGGCCACTGCTGCTCCAACTGCCGCGCAGGCGTCCATTTCGGAAGATCGCGCGCTTCAAGCCGGTCATAAATTGAAACTCAACTTTTCGCGTCGGCACAGCGGTGTCTCCTTCAGCCCTATACTCATCCTTTCCAAATGGAGAAGGCAACCCGCATGCCGATTTTTAGAAGAGCTGAAGGCGAAGGAATATCCATGGAAATCGGAGCTCGCCCTCAAAGACAAGGTGCGCTAGATGAATCAGATCGTCTGAGGAAAAGATCAAAACCGATGCACTGCTTCGCGCAGGCCGCCGGCACACCGCAGCGAGGGAACCATCCACATTCATTTGCATGTAAAATGATGGAAGGGCGTAAGGCTGTTGGTCTCTGTTTGCTCGCCCAAGGCGCACACCAGAAGGGGCACAGGAAGTGGATGGTGGCCCTTCTGCTCCGGCGATGGTAAAACCGCAGGGCAGGCCACTGCTTGGCTCCGCAACTTGTTCCGTCCCGGACTTCGTCCGAACGGAACTTCGAACAATGCTCGCCATCGCGCCTGGGAACAGCGCACGTCTTGGCGTGCGCAGGGTGGGCGGGTGAGAACGGCGACCGCAGCGGCCAGGCCCCGCACCCATCGCAAGTCGCATGCGGCCACCATCCACCGCCTTAGGAGAAGCAGAACGAGCTAGCTTGGAGGGAGCATTTGTAAGGCGGTGCTCGCTTGGGAAAAGGCCGCGTCTCGGCGCGGCTAGGGTCCTGGGAGGGTGAGAATGAGCGCGCAGTCGGAGACCAATCAGCCCTCGCCCCAAGAGGGAACAAGCGAGCTTGGAGGGAGCATTTGTAATGCTATAGTATGGGATCCGAGATTTGCGATATGAAATCACGCTTCGCGAAGATAACCGCGTTGCTGTTGATCGGCTCATTCGCCCTTGGCGCCGGGCGTCCCGCTCCAAACCAGCCGCCGCCGACTCCGCAGCAGACACATCCCTCGCCGGAGGAAGCTGAACGCGAATCGTTGAGAGGACTCGCCGGCGTGGAGGTCCTTGTCGATCTAGATAGCGAAATCGAACAGGCCGGTTTGTCGGAGGGCAAGCTCCAACAGGACATTCGACTTCGCCTTCAGAAGGCCGGCGTGAAAGTGTTGACGGAGCGGGAGCGTCTCGAGAGTCCGGCCGCCGCCGTCCTAACTATCCGAGTGGATACGCTCCATGATCGAATTGGCCGCTATTTCTATTCAACGGATCTCCTGCTCGCGCAGCGGGCCAAACTGGAAACGCAGGGGACGCCGGAAGTCTCTGCCGTGACCTGGAAAAAGCTGGGGACAGTCAGCACCGTCGCTGACGACAATGTGAAACACCTCGAAGATCAGGTGCTCCGCAAAGTCGATCAATTCATCAAAGACTATCTGGCGGTGAATCCTGACCGGAAGCTAAAGTCATAGGGTAGAAAGCAAGAGGTGCTATCCATCTCAGAATTTCTTCCCGAACAATTTAAGCACATCCAATGTGACGGTGAATCCGTACGTGGGTCCATTGTCTTTATGATTGAGGCTGTCATTCCACGTTTCCATGCGTAACGCCGCATAGGTCGCGGCCACAGACCAGAAAAATTCCTTTCGGCTTTGCCCCGTTTGATCGACGAAGATCCCGGAGTCCCAGGTCAGGGCGAATTCAATTTCCCAATGGGGATCGAGCTTCTCCTTTCCGTAAGGCCCTACGCTCAGTGAGAGCTGATACAAGAATGAATAGGGCTTCACATTATGAATCAGCCCACTTGACTGTAATGCGC
>DASUXH010000024.1:0-3149 GCA_036378015.1 Nitrospira sp.
CAGACACTGCGTGGCCAAAACGTGCTCGACTTCGCTTGTGCCGATGCCAAAGGCCAGCGCCCCGAATGCGCCGTGCGTCGAGGTGTGCGAGTCGCCACAGACGATCGTCGTACCCGGGAGCGTGAAACCTTGTTCCGGACCGATCACATGCACAATGCCTTGCCGGATATCGCTCATGTTGAAGAGCGCAATGCCGAAGTCCCGGCAGTTGTCCTCCAGCGTTTGGATCTGGATTGCGCTGACGGGATCGGCGATACCCAGTCGGCGGTCGGTCGTGGGCACGTTGTGGTCGGGAACCGCCAGTGTGGTCCCCGCGCGCCGGGGCCGACGACCACTGACTTTCAACCCTTCGAATGCCTGCGGCGAAGTGACTTCGTGCACCAGCTGCCGGTCGATGTACAACAGAGTTGTCCCATCCGGTTCGGCTCGCACGACATGGGAGTCCCAAATCTTATCGAAAAGCGTTTGGCCCGCCATACCTGCTCCTGATCCAGTGAGATGAGGCGCCATTATACAAAAACTTCGCATGGCATTTACAAGGGCGTTGCCCTTGCCCTGGTGACGGGGACGTGCTATCTCACCCGCCCAACCCCGACGCGCCGAGACGCGTCTCTTCGCCACGCTACGCGCTTGTAGATTTGAAGGCCAGGGCGATGACGTTGCAGCCATGGATGGAGCCGGCGGTGGTGCAGTGGACACAGCTGCTGCTCGATAGTTACCGCCGTTGGGTCGGAAAGGACTTGATCGAGAGACATGACCAACGGGAAACTGAGGCTCGCGCATTGTTCGAGTCGCCGCTGGTCGTGGTCTCGCATGGAACAGAGGCCGATCCCATCCTGAATTACGGCAATCAGACGGCGTTGACGCTCTGGGAGATGACCTGGGAAGCGCTGGTCAAGACGCCGTCACGTCTCACCGCGGAGACCGTCGATCGAGCCGAACGCGAATGGATGTTGGAACAGGCCCGAAGCCGCGGCTATATCGACACCTATCGAGGGGTCAGAATTTCAGCAACCGGCCGCCGGTTTCTCGTGGAGAACGCGCTGATCTGGAACGTGCTCGATGTGGGTCATCGGCCGCTCGGACAGGCCGCGACGTTTTCGCGCTGGACATGGCTCCCATAGCCGTCCGAAGTCCGCTCGGCAAGCCATCGCGACCGTCAGTCGGTCAGACGCCGAAATCGCGGCTGGAGACGGCCATCTACCGTGACGGACTCGAGGAACATGGCCCGAGGCCTGATCCAGAGCCCTCCTTCGCCATACAATGCGCGATAGACGACGAACGGCTCCTGCGTCTCTGAATGTCGGGCTTCCCCAATGACCTCGTAGTCGTTCCCTTTATAGTGACGATAGCGGCCAAGTTGGATCATCGTGTATCCTGTGCTGTCGGCATCATATATATGAGCGCAAGCGGAAAGAAAACACCCAGGTTCCACTTCCTCGGCATCCTGGTCGCAAGCGGACTCTTGGCAAGCCTCGCTTGCCAGGAACAAACGTGGGAATCCGCCATGACGGCCGGTCAGCAGGCGGTGCAGCAGGGCAATTACGCGGAAGCCGAGCGTATCTACCAGGTGGCGATCAAGAAAGCCGAAGCGTACGGCCTTGAGGACCGTCGTGTTGCCGTGAGCGTGTCCCAATTGGCGCAGCTCTATGCCGGACAGGGCAAACATGTCGAGGCAGAGCCTCTGTATCTTCAGGCCTTGAAGATCTATCAGGCCGTGTATGGAGAACGGCATGCCGATGTGGCCGCAACGCTGAACAATCTTGGTGTGCTTCACCGCATGTACGGGCAGTATGCGGAAGCCGAGCCGCTGCTGACACGGGCGCTGGCGATCAAGGAACAGCTGCTGGGCCCCGACCATCCCGATGTCGCCTTGAGCGCTGCGAATCTCGGACAATTGTACGTCGCACAAGGCCAACCCGCGAAGGCCGAGGCTTTGTATCGCAGGGCGCTTTCTATCCGGCAAAAGGCGTTGGGATCGTCGCATCCGGAGGTGGCCAAGACGCTTGAGGACCTGGCCACCGTTCTCCGCAAGCTCGGACGAGGCAACGAGGCGGTCGCGCTTGATCTGCAGGCTCGCGAGATACGCGCCAAGCGGAGTTGAACCCGCCACGCCTTCCGTTGTAGCGTATTCATGATGAAAGAAGACCAGCCGACTCCCACGAATTGGCGGATGAACGCGATGGTGGCCCGATTTGTCGGGATTGTGTCCATCGCTCTCGGATTCATGCTGGGCATGTACGGCCTCGATGAGCAGGGATCGCGGTGGCTGCAGACGGCGCTGGGTCTGCTTGTCACGGGTATGCTGGCACAAGGATACGCACTCTATTGCTCCGTGAAGCGCATGCAGGAACTTCACGATCACTCCAAGACATGATCCTGCACTTGAGAACGCCCTGTTTTCGCACGTTGCTGCTTACCCTCGTCTTGGCCTCCTCCTTCGCCGCTTGCGGCGGTCCCTGGCGTGATGCATATTTCAAGAAGGGCGTGGACCGGCTCACTCAGGATGACGTCTCCGAGAAAATGGGCCCCCCCCACACCGCCAAGACTCCCGCTCTCGGCGGAGACACGGTTTGGACCTACCGCGTGCCCTACAGCGACAAAGATTTGGATCCCATGGACCTCGGCTTGGCCAGTGCGGCAAAGGATGCCGCTTCAATGATCGGCAAAGGGTCACAGGATGGCCCCAAGGCCACTCTGTATTGCTATCGCTACACCTTGACGTTCAACGAGCAAAAAATACTCAAGAGTTGGAAACGTGAGGAGTGTGTTCCCGGTACGCGCGATTCCTTGCAAGCCGGCTAGCCGAGTGTCGCGCAGTGTTAACCCATGATCACATGGCTTCCGCAGATCGATAGCTCCATCGCGCTTGACGGCCTCAAATCTCTGTTGCTGCTGCTCTCCGTCCTGATTGCCCGGATACTCATCGTCCGTTCCATCGCAAAAAACTCGGCGCTCACGATGGAAGCCAAACGGCGGTGGGTCGTTACCGTGCGCAATTCGATGGTCTTCGTGTTTCTGCTCGGCCTGGCCGTGATTTGGGCGCACGAACTGCAGGCCTTCGCCGTCTCCCTGGTTGCGCTTGCGGCGGCGCTGGTCTTGGCCACCAAAGAGCTTCTCCTTTGCTGGAGCGGCGCCGCGCTGCGGGT
>DASUXH010000025.1:0-4217 GCA_036378015.1 Nitrospira sp.
GAGCGGCCGCTGCTCGACAAGTATGGCTGGCCGTCGCCCGAAGCGCTTTCCGAATCAGCGCTCAATGCCGTGCATGCGTTGGAAGATGTGGGCTTTACCAATATGAAGGTGTCGCTCAAGGCGTCCGACGTCCATCATGCCATCGACGCCTACTGGCTCTTCGCCCACCAATCGAATTATCCGCTGCATATCGGCATCACCGAAGCCGGCACCGCCATGACCGGCGCCGTCAAATCGGCGATGGGTCTTGGCTACCTGCTGTCACAAGGCATCGGCGACACGCTCCGCGTTTCTCTCGCAGCAGATCCTGTCGAAGAGGTCAAGGTCGGTTTCGAGATCCTGAAATCGCTCGAACTGCGTCATCGCGGCATCAACGTGATTGCCTGTCCGACCTGTGGTCGGGTTGAAATCGATGTGGTGCGGATGGCCAATGAGTTGGAAAAAAAGCTTGGTCATATCAAGACGCCTTTGAACGTGTCCGTGCTTGGCTGCGTCGTCAACGGCATCGGCGAAGGCAAAGAAGCCGACATTGGCATTGCCGGCGGCGAGGGCAAAGGAATTCTGTTCAAGAAAGGAAAGCTTGTCCGAAAAGTCCCGATGGAAGAATTGATGGACACCCTGATTCATGAAGTAGAGCTCCTCGCCAAGGAAAAGGAAGCTGAGGCGAACGGTGAAGCCGCTGAAGCCGCCACTAGGGAAGGGTGGGAAACTTTGCCAGGGCCGGAATCCGCCAAGACCCGCGGGAAAGAGATTCCCGTGTTTTCGAACAAGTCGTGACCTATTTTTTCAACCCCAGCAACACAGTATAATTCCTTCCCCGGGGCGCCGTACCCAAGTGGCTAAGGGAGCAGTCTGCAAAACTGCGATGCAGCGGTTCGAACCCGCTCGGCGCCTCCAAACCGCACTTCGTGCGTACAGGCGGCTATTCAGGCGTAGCCTCTCTCCATTGAGCCGACGGATAAACACCACAAGTGTTGGTTCTGAATCTCTTGTTTGACAACAGAGCTTGCTCGTTCCGCTGCGTTCGATCAATCTTTGGCCCAAGAAAACTGCGGCCAATTCGGCTAGGGGAGATTCTTGAGAGCGAAATTGACGGGCCTTGAAAAGGAATGTTAGAATCCCCAGCGTTTACAATCTGCTAGCCCTCCCGGTGGCTCGCCGCCGTAATCGATTTAACCTGGAATCACGGAGTTTGGAATGGCCGTTCCGGTTTCGCAAATGTACAGGGTCGCCAGCTACGTAATCACCCAAAAGCTCAAAGGGGTGAAGCGGTACCCGCTGGTCTTGATGCTCGAGCCGTTGTTCCGCTGTAATCTGGCCTGCGCCGGGTGCGGGAAGATCCAATATCCCGACCATGTGCTCGATAAACGTCTGACTCCCGAGCAGTGTTGGGCGGCTGCCGAGGAATGCGGCGCCCCCATCGTGAGTATCCCCGGCGGCGAACCGCTGATCCATCCCGAAATGGCGAAAATCGTGCAAGGCCTCGTCGCGCAACAGCGGTACGTCTATCTGTGTACCAATGCCATCTTGCTCGAACGGAAGCTTGACGAATACCAACCTTCCAAATTTTTAACGTTCAGCATTCACATGGACGGCCTGAAAGACGAGCATGATTTGGCTGTCTGCCGTGACGGCGTCTATGACGTTGCAGTGAGGGCCATCAAAGCCGCGCTCAAGCGTGGGCATCGAGTGACGACGAACACCACCCTGTTCGATGACGCGAACCCGGAGCGGGTGAGGAAATTCTTCGACGAAATGATGGCGCTCGGCGTCGAGGGCATGATGATCTCTCCCGGCTACAGCTACCAAAAGGCGCCCGACCAGCAGCATTTTCTGAAGCGGGCACGGACGAAGGAATTATTTTCCAAGATTCTTGGTAGTCCGAAGCGTGGATGGCAGTTCAACCAGTCCCCGCTCTTCTTGGACTTTCTGATGGGCCGCCGCGAATATCACTGCACGCCTTGGGGCAACCCCACCTACAACGTATTCGGTTGGCAGCGGCCCTGTTATCTCCTGCAGGAAGGCTATGCCAAGAGCTTCCGTGAACTCATGGATACGACGGCCTGGCAGGACTATGGGTCCACGAAAAATGAGAAATGCGCCGACTGCATGGTGCATTGCGGCTATGAAGCGTCTGCCGTCGAAGATACGTTTGGGACTCTGTCGGGCTTCGGGCGCACCGCGAAGCTCACGCTCCTGCCCACTTCGAGATGACATTCCCTTGAGCAAGGGTCCTCTTGGGCACCCTCTGACATGACCGATACGAAGAACCACACCGCCACCGCAGCCGGGTCGCTGGAGGGACGTGTCTTTCGACCGTCGTCTCGCGCCGAGCTGGCCGAAGCGGTCGAGCTTGCATTTGACTATCGCGGCGACGTGACGCTTGAATTGACGGCCGGAGAGTCGGTGATGGGTTACCTGTTCAACCGCGAGGCCGCAGGTCCTGATCCGTGGATCGAGCTTTTTCCCGCCGACAGTCCGGCTCCGCGCAGGATCGCCTACGCGACGATTGTATCCCTGGCTTTTACGGGCGAAGACACCGCCAATGGGAAATCCTGGGAAGGCTGGGTTTCCAAAAAGGAATCCGAACGCCGGGCTGAAGCCGCTCGAGTCGAAGCGGACGCTCGTACCCGCGGGTATTTATAACGCGTGCTCGAGGCGATCCCTTCCTCTTCCCTCCGATGCCCAAACACATTTTCCCAGCGCCAGTACTGGCGTCTCGCGCCGACCGCTGCCTGGTTTGGTCGGCGCTGTCGTTGACAAGCAGGGGGCCCTATGCTAGAACCTCCCCCTCAAAACTGGGGAAGCCTGCCCGTGGCGAGGCGTTCAGTTGTTTGAAACCTTTACGCGAGCGGCACGAGCGCGCTCCGGTTTGCGGGAGAGAGAGCACCGACGGCAACTTACGGCCGTATTCGCGGCGTTGTGCTTGAGCGTTGCGTTTCCATCGGCAAGCTTGGCCACGCATGAAGCCGATCATCGGTTCACCGTCGAAGGGTTCGTGTGCGGGTCGGATGCCAAGGGGATCGCCAATACCGACGTTCTCGTGAAAGACACCAAGATCTCCTACGGGCAGATCGTCAAGACGGATGGAGATGGATATTACAAGGCGACGTTTCACCTCCATAACGACAATCTAGGTGATCCGCTCTTGGTCGAGGCCAAGGGGGAACAGCAGAACCACAAAGTCCAATTTGATCCCAAGGATCTGGAGTCGGAGCGCAAAGTTCAAATTCATTTTGGAGCCGGCTGTGTCCATGGCATCAACGGTCCCCCTGTGTGGTTATGGTGGGGCTTAGGAGGAACGGCAGCGGCTGTCGCGGGGGCTGTCGGAGTCAAACGGATCGTCAAGGCACGGCGCAAGCAGGGGCAGAAACGAGGCAAGGCGCAGGGCAAGAGAAAGTCTTAACACCGATGGGCGGTCCGTGGGGCTATGGCACCTCGCCGGATCGGTCAAGGCATGTGGCGAGGATCAGTGCGCGTGGCTTCCGGAATCCCGTGATATCGGCGCTTTAGCAGGAGTGCAGGCATTCCCGCAAAGCGTCTTTTTTTCGTCTGAAATCTATTCTATAAGGAGCGAAGAACGGTTATGAATCAATGGAAAAAGCTGCACGTCGCATTATTCATGGGGCTGGGGTTGGTCGTGGGCGGTTGCGGAGAAAGCGGTGAAGGACCGATCGTGCCACCTCCTCCGGCCCCACCCGACTACGCCGATAAGCACATGCCCGCGGACTGGTGGGGGGATGCGGCCAAGGTGGAAGAAGGCCGCAAACTCTTCATCGGTGAGACGAACCCTGACGTCAACTGCGCCAGCTGCCATGGCAAGGATGGCAAGCCGGTCAAGGCCGGCGCCCGCGACTTCCGCAACGGCGAGCGTATGAAGCTCTATTCCGATTCCGTGTGGTTCTGGCGGATTTCGGAAGGCGTGCCCAACACGAAGATGAAGGCGTGGAAGAGCAAGTTGTCGGAAGAAGACCGCTGGAAGCTTCTCTTGTTCGAGCGCAATTTCGGATTGTCCGGGAAAAAGTGGGACGACGGCAAGAAAGAGTGGGCGGATGCCGGCACCATGGCGGTGGCCAAGGCTGAGGCGGGCAAATAGGGGATAGACGGATACCGGTCCATCGAGGAGGGCGGCGACACATCATGAAAACATGGCAGCGCGGTCTGTTGGCTTCGTGTGCGCTTCTGGCGCTGTTTGGAGGAGCGGCCTTTGCGCAGGC
>DASUXH010000026.1:0-4233 GCA_036378015.1 Nitrospira sp.
CTACGGTTGTGCCCGTTCAGAATGATCGGTGGAAACCATAGCTCGAAAGCGATAACACAGGAGATCTGCACTATGAAATCGGAGTTGGAGCGACAGACGCATCGCCGTTTTTTACAGGCACTGCAACACGAGCATCTCACCTGCACCAAGGACGGCTGCGGAGGCCCAATGACCGTGACCGATATGACGCCGCACCATGCGCGCGTCAAAAGTTATGACGCCGAGTGCGAGAGGTGCCACAACAAGGAACACATCGCGGGGAGCGAACAAACCTCGCCCGCCTGGGATGTCGCGTCGATTACCATGATGGCCGAGGTGCACTTGCTTCACGACCAGCCGACCTGCCCGTTCGACGATACGCCGATTACGTTTATTTCGATGCCGAACCCACGCCGAAAAGCTCGGTACCGGTTGCTGTGCTATTACTGCGGGCGCCACACGGAGATGAATTGGCCACCGCCGGAAGCCAAACGGTGACAGGCCTGCCGCGGTCAACTATTCATGCCCGATTATGCCCGTACGTCATCGTATGCTTCGGCCTTCTTGCCTCTGAGGAACCTTCCCACGCCGAACCTCAACTCAAGTCAGAATCTCCCACAGCGCTCCTCGTCGAAGCGAGGGAAGCCGCCGCTTCCATCGACGAACGCGCAGAGCGATCAGCGGCGCTCGATCCCATAGTTGTCGGACAGATCGCGATCGACCCAGGCGGAGCCCGAGATACGCTGAAAGCTTTTCCAGAACTCCCCAAGAAACTCAACTACTTCGCTGGCCTCGCCGCAGCCTATGCCGCAACGGCAAACATTGCCGAGACAGAACGCATCTACGCGGAAATCGTCGTCGAAGACCAGTCTTCGCTGTACGGCAAACTGGCCGCAGCTAACGCGTTGGGACAACTTGCCCTTGCGTATTCCAACAAGGGCAATCTCGAAGAAGCCTTCCGCACTCTTGAGCGTCTCAAAGAGCGTACCAAGCAGGAACCACCGGCCATAGTGGGCACGGTCACCGCACAGTTAGCTGAAGCGCAAGCCAAACACGGCGATATGACTGGAGCGGTACAAACCGCTGTGAGCATCGCCGGAGAGAATCCACGTCCGCTCATGAAAATCGTCGGTGACCGCGTTCGTCGCGGCAAAGAGCAGGAGGCGCGAGACATCGTTGCACACTTGGATGATGGATCTCAGCGATACGCGGAGTGGGGCATCATGCAGGCGCAGATTGAACAAGGCCGCCTCATCGATGCTCAAGTGACAGCCACGGCCATCAAACCAGGGCACGCCAAGGCAAGCGCATTACTGGAGCTGGCGACCTATCATCGCCAGCATGGCGGGCATCCGCTGGCTTTGACGTTGTTAGAGGAAGCCGCGGACTCGGCACGATCGACCGTCAACGATTGGAGCCGCGCCGATATGCTCTGGCATGTCGCAACCGAAACGGCGATGGCGGGTGACGCCGATCGGGCGATCGCCATCGCCAGATCTATTGAAAAGGAGGGACACCGCAGAACTGCCCTCTACGACATTGCCACAGCGCAGGCAAAACGGCGCGAGTTCGCGAGCGCGTTCAACACTGCCGTCTTGTTGAAGGAAGCGCCTTCGACGGATCAGATGGCAACCTCCGACTATGGTATGGCGATTTCCGAAATCCTTGTGGAAATGGTGAAGGCGGGAAAGGGAGCGGAGGCACAAGACACCGCCGCCCGCTTTCAGGAAACCAATGTCACCCGCTCATGGCTTTATAGCGGAATCACGATGGCACATGCCGACTTAGGGAATGTGAAAGCCGCCAAAACCACGCTCGCCCTGGCTGAAACGGACAGTCAGCGCCGCACGAGGAGGAAAGAAATGCGGCAGCTTAAAGAGCAGATCCCACTCGCCCAGAATCCGGCGGCTGAAGCGCGCCTACGAGAGTTATGGGAGATCGATCGAGACATTCAACGAGGGCTTGAAGCCATCGCCAAAGCGTTCGCCAGAAAGGGCGATCTCGTCAGTGCAATGGCCCTTGCCGATGAACTGAATAATCCCGCAAGCAGGCTTCATTTAATCCAGGAGCTCAGCACGCTTCATGTCAAGGCGGGGGCGAAAGAGCGGACGTTGCGATGGGCGCGGGGCTTATCCAATCCGTCGGAAAAGGTGTTTGCGCTGGTAGGAATTGCCACCGCGTCGGCACACAAACCGGAAAACAAAAAGCAAACCTCCCTTTTCCCCAAACAAAGGAACTTCGGCGTGTAATCGAACCGCTCATGACCGGAGAGGGCGGGACACAACTTTCCGCCGCTCGCGGCCGTTGCTCTTCATGAGCAACGGCGAAGCGCGTATTGTTTGAGTCGTTGACGGGCTGAGAGCGACCCAGGCGTCGTTCGGTGGCCTGCCTACTTTCCAAACGCCTTTTTCAGCAACGGCTCAATTTCCCCTTTCGCTGCCATCGGATCGAGGATATCCGTATCCCCGTAGAATGTGCCGTCGATGAACACTTTGGGAAGCGTGGGCCAGTTGGTCATTTTGGTAAGGGCTTCACGCTTGGCCGGCTGAGATAAGACGTCAATGACCTCGTAGGGGTAGCCGTATCGGTCGAAGAACTGCATGGTCTCACGGGTGAATCCACACATCGGCATCTGCTTCGTCCCTTTGCCATAGACCAGAATCTTGTTGGCTTTGACTTCCTTTTGAATTTCTTCTTCTATCTGATCCGCCATCGTCAGCCTCCTTCCAACAACCAGTTCAGCGGCGCTCAGCCGCTATTGGTACTCTTCCTTGGTCTTCGCCGTCAGCTCAAGGGCATGGATTCGCCCATCTTTCATGGGTGCATCAAGCGCCTGGTAGATGAGGCGATGCCGATCGAGCAGATTTTTCCCATGGAACGCGTCGGAGACGATCGTGACTTTCAAGTGATCCATCGTGCCGGTCTTGTCGATCATGGTCACGACGGCATCCGGCATGGCCCGTTGAATGTAGGCTGTCAACGTCTCCTGGGTAATCAAACGGCCTCCGCCTCCATGATTGTCGTTCGTCGTGACCTGCTTCAGGCAGGATACCGTAGGCGCTTTTGCAAAGGCAATTCCGCCCTTTTTTTGTCCGTGACACTATGATCGGTCTCAATTGGATTCACCGCTGGATCGATTGTGATCCCTTTGCACGGAGGACGGCTCGCGGGTCCCACGGACTGATGAGGTCCTCGAAATCATGAGAATTGAAGCATTATTCGGACATCGGACTCCAACCGCCGTGCATGGTACGAAAGTTGTTGTATAGGCCAAAGCATCGAAGAGAACAAAGGGAGGATCCCATGAACACGCTGCTGACATTGACGGCGACAACCGTGATGCTGAGCTCACTGCTCCTATTGCGCCGGATCTGGTGAGGGTCGATCCTTGATGCGGCTCTTCCTTCAAGCTGGTGGTGCATTTGAGCCTTGTTGGTGGATACCAACCGCCCGACCCGGACCGGTGACAATCGAATCGCGCCCAACTATAGGAAAGTACAGGAAGGACCGTCACCGTCCAGGAGGCACATCGCTTGCTCTCTTCACCGGCAAATAGGCTTTTGCCGGAACACACATACCGTCACTATCCAAACAAGGAGGGCATCATGGGAGAATTTACATCGGGATTTTTCATGGGTGATCAAGCCACGAATGGTCGCATCTTGGTCGTCGACGACGAGGCTGACGTTCGCAAGGTCGTGCGCATGACGCTTCAAAAAGCCGGCTATGATGTCCTGGAAGCCGAGGACGGCGGAAAGGCAATCGAGACAATCAATGCGGGAGAGAACAGACTGCTCCTCGATGTTTTGATCTGCGACATTCGCATGCCAAAGATCAACGGCGTCGAGGCCATCGCTTACTTCCGGGCGAACTATCCAAGGGTGCCCGTCATCGTACTGACCGGATTTCCTGATGCGGATATGGCCACTTCCATGCTCCGCCAAGGCGTCGTGGATTACCTGGTCAAACCGGTCGAAGGCGAAAAGCTTCGTGAGTCGGTCGCTCGGGCCATGGATCAGAGAGAGCTTGCACACCTCTGAGCATCTCTCCGCTGGTATGATGCCGGGGAGGGCCATGAGCCCTCCCCTCCATCCAGGGAACCATTGCCGTGCAACCTTTGACGGACAGAGCGGTGGTGTCGAAGCTTGCCCCGACGAAAGTCGCGATCCTCGGAGCAGGACGAGGAGGAACCGCTCTGCTCGACCTTCTCCATCTCATTCCTTCGATCGAGATCGTCGGAATTTCGGATCGCGA
>DASUXH010000027.1:0-5701 GCA_036378015.1 Nitrospira sp.
AATTTGACCAGGAAAATCCGTTTCTGATTCTCGGCAAACCCACCTCAGTTTTTTTAAACTCTAGCCTTTGCGGCGTGATGGCCGGACAGGGGACGCAGCGACTTGCGGCAATCCCCAGTGCTGCCGTTTGGACTTATTGCGTTCCGACACTACCAGCGCACTATGGAAGGATCTGGCTCGCGCGCTCGCCTTCCCTCCTGCCCAGGTTTCCCCCGCATCGTTCAGGACTTCCAAAAATGTCGCGAATTCCTCTTCATCATCGGGAAGGATCAGTTCAGAGTCCGTGAAGACGAGCACGTAGCCTTTTGCGGGCAGCCATTCCAGATCGGCCAGGCATTCTTCAAGCGCATCCCAGTTGTGACCGAAGTAATCCGGGAATTCCAAGACTTCAGCGAGCTCGGCAAACAGTCCCGTGGCGGTTCGGCACTTTTTACCCCGGATGACCTTGAAGAGAAATCCCTCGGGGATCTTGACCACCGACTCGGCGCGCTGTCCCGCCTTGAGGACGAGCAGCACAGTCCATGGAGGCTTGATCGATTGAAGATGAGCCGTCAGGGAGAGGTCTGAGGTGCGACCGGTCATGGCAGTTCAATTCAACGGAAGGAATGTGCGGTAATGGTCTTTGGTGTAATAGGCCTTGCCGGTGTCTTGCTCGATGACGAGTCGTTCTGCGTCGCGCGAGCGGCCGGGAATCCTTCTGTTGACGTCGTATTCTTTATAGCGTCCGCGCGGCAGCCGGCGTTCCCGATTTTGAAAGACCTTGCCACCGACGTAGCCGGGAAGCGTCTCGCCGTTCCGCCGCTGGAGCGCCTCCAACAATGCGTAAGCCTTGTCCGGCGCCGCACGTTCAACCCCCGTCGGCGGCGTGGAAATTTGCCGGTCCGACAGGGCAGGAACGGACGACTCGATCTCTGCCGCTGTCGACTCGACGGCGTGCGGCCGAGTCTCCGAGGCACCGGCGACCGATGTGATGGCCCAAAAAGCGCAGCCCGTCGTGAGAATAGCCAGCCGGATCAATCCACGACGTGATAGGTCCATCCACATGGTGGCTGACATGCGGGAGAGTCAGCAGCGGCAGAAGGCGCGCAAGAACCGTAGCATGCGATCTCAGAAGAGGTCAACGCGGCGTCTGCCGACGTCGTGCGACATGCTTTCGCCGAAAGCCTTTGGTAGAATGACCTGCCGTGCCACGATGTGTTTTGTCCGCACGCGTTGTTAAAGAATCGTCACACCCCCGAATGATGACCACGATGATGAGCTGTGGGTCCTGGATGATCGCGGCGACTTCTCCGCTTCTTGTCGCAACGACCCTCCTGGCGTTGTTGGTGGGGATCGAGGATGCGGCCTGGGCCCAAACGGGCGCATTGAGCCATTCGCCGGCTGAGATAGTGAAGAAATATTTTGAGCTCGATCAAAAGGGCGCTAAGCTCGATTCGATGTCCTTTGAATCGCTCGCGCCCTACCGGAGCTGGGATACGGAGCCGGTGTGGGGGAAGGTCATCGTCATTCGTGATTTTTCCGTCGCCGAACACTATCGGGACTGGGAGGTGGTGGATCGCTTGGAAGTCGTCATTCCCGTCACGTTCCAGGTGATCGGCTCAGTCTATCTGGAAACCGCCGGGTTTCTTCCTGAGACCACTGTCGAGGAGATCCATGTCCGCGTGAAGTCGATCAAGAATCGGTGGCGGATCATCGAGCCGGTGCTGCCTCCGCACGTCGGTCAGAAGCGCATGCTCAATTTCGTCAAGGAAGCCTGGGTGAAGGAAACCGAGCCGGCCAAACGGGAGAGCCTCGCCGCGTTGCAAAGCGAGTTGCGGAAGGCGAAGTAAGGAACGGAGATGGGAAAGACGCCGGTCGACTTGTTGATTTTCGATTTGGACGGCACGTTGATCGAATCCAAATGGGACATCGCCGCATCGGTCAATCTGGCTCTGGAAGAGCTGGGATTGCCCCAGCGGCCCGTGGAAGAGATTTTCGGATTTGTCGGCGATGGCGTGAAGAAGTTGCTCCGACTTGCGGTCGGGGAACAGAACCAGCTCAGCTTCGAGGAGGCGCTCAGCGTCTTTCGCCGGCATTATCTCGCCCATTGTTTGGACCGGACCGTCTTCTATCCCGGCGTGGAGAAAACGCTCGGACATTTTGCCGACAAGCGGAAGGCCGTCGCCACGAACAAGTCGATCGAATATACCCACGTCATTCTCGACGGACTGGGTCCCCGGCATTTTCAGCTCGTCGTCGGCGGCGACAACGGCTTCGGGTTGAAGCCTGAGCCCGGCATGCTGCTGCACATCATGGATCGTCTCAACGGCTCGAGAGACCGGACGGTATTGGTCGGTGACAGTACCAACGACATCAACGGCGGCCATAATGCCGGCATCCGGGTGTGCGCCGTCGGCTACGGCATGGGCAATCGTGAAAAAATGGCCGCCTGCCAGCCGGATTGGTTTATTGAACGACCGGAAGAACTCATGGAGATTTTCGAATGAACTTCACAGGAAGACAGTGGCACACGGGTCAAAGGATGTTCGCCGCGCGTCGGATTCCGGCATTCATCAGCGTGATCGTCGTCAGCATCGGACTGACCATCAGCCCCGGTTCCGCGGCGCCATCCGGTCTCGCGGAGCGTGTGATCGAGCACAAGCTGGCGAACGGCCTGACCATCTTAATGGTGGAGCGGCACCAGGCTCCCATCGTCTCCCTCAACATGACCTTCGGAGTCGGCGGGGTGAATGAACAGGTGGGTCAAACCGGCTTGGCGCATCTTTACGAGCATATGGCGTTTAAAGGCACGACGACTGTCGGGACGAAGGATTACGAAAAGGAAAAACCGATCTTGGACGAACTGCATCGGGTGGGGACCGAGCTCGAGCAACGCCAGCGGGAGCTCGCACGGCGCGGCGCGGACATGCCGGCCGAGGAGGGTGAAAAGACCGCCATCGACGGACTGCAGAAGCGGTTCAAGGAGTTGCAAGAGCAGGCGGCTCAATATGTCGCAGGCAATGAAATGGCGCTCCTGTACCAACGCCATGGCGGCGTGGGACTCAACGCCGCAACAGGAAAGGACCTCACCCGCTATATCATCAGTTTGCCTTCCAACCGGTTGCCGCTTTGGGCAGCGATTGAATCAGACCGTATGGCCAGTCCGGTCCTCCGTGAGTTCTACAAAGAGCGTGGCGTCGTCATGGAGGAGCGCCGGTTGCGGAATGACGACAGTCCCAGCGGATCCCTGTATGAAGCATTCACGTCGGCCGCTTTTCGCGCTCATCAATACGGCGTGCCGACGATTGGCTGGGAATCCGACATCCTCTCGCTGACGCCGGCGGCCACCGAAGCCTTTTTCAAGACCTATTACGGCCCGGGCCGGGCCACCATCGGCATCGTGGGTGATATTGATCCGAAGGAGGTCATAACGTTGATCGAAAATACGTTTGGCAAGATTCCCGCCGCGCCGCCGCCGCCCCAGCTGGTCACGATTGAGCCGCCACAGCGCGGAGAGCGTCGCGTCGAAGTCGAATTCGACGCCGAGCCCTCCTTGGCGATCGGCTTTCACAAGCCCGGTCTCGGCCATCCCGATGACTACGTGTTCGATGTCATCGATGAATTGTTGACGGACGGGCCGACCTCGCGGTTATACAGTAAGTTGGTGCGGGATAGCCGGCTGGCTGCTTCCGTCAATTCCGACGCGAATTATCCGGGCGTTCGCTCCGCCAACCTGTTCGTGCTCAGCGCGACTCCGTTGGCGCCTCACACGGTCGCGGAGGTCGAAGCCGCCATTCTGGCCGAACTCGAACGGCTCAAGAGCGAACCGGTCTCGCCCAAGGAGCTGGAACGGATCATCAACAATCTGGATGCGGACATGGTCCGCGCCTTGCGGTCCAATAGCGGCCTGGCGTCTCAGCTGGCGCTCTATCAGACCGTTGCCGGGGATTGGCGCTACGTGCTCAGATCACGCGACAAAATTGCCGGGGTCACCCCGGCCGACATCCAGCGCGTGGCCGCTCAATACTTCACGAAGTCGAACCGCACGGTCGCTACGCTGGTCAAGAAGCCGGCTCCGAAGCCGCTGAGCACAGCGGTGTCGAGCAAGGAGGGCCGGTCATGATCATGAACGGTCTTTGTAAACGCATGAAGCCACGGGTGAAACTGGCGATGCTCTTCCTGGCCCTGCTGTCGGCAACCATGGCGTGGGCCGGAAACCAGACGATCGATGATCCACGGACGATGTCATTTCCGCCCGTCGAGTTCTCGCCCCCCGAGCCAGCGCGCGTCGTCCTCGACAATGGGATGGTCATCTATCTACTGGAAGACCATGAATTGCCGCTCGTGAGCCTGTCGGCTGTGATCCGCACCGGTGGATGGCTCGAACCGGCGGACAAGGTCGGCCTTGCCGCCTTGACCGGGTCTGTGATGCGAACCGGCGGAGGCGGGGGCAGGACCTCAGAGCAGATCGACGAAGAGCTCGAGCGATTTGCCATCGACATCAACATGTTGATGTCACGGCAGTCGGGTTCCGCCTCCCTCGATGGCCTCGGCAAAGATTTTGATCGGGGGCTGAAGATCTTCGCCGGGCTGTTGCGGCAGCCGGCGTTTGAGGCTCCTCGCGTCGAATTGGCCAAGCTGCAAACGGTCGAGGGAATACGGCGTCGCCAGGATAGCCCAGGCTCGATCGTTGGACGGGAATTCCTCAAACAGCTCTATGGGTCCGAGCATCCCAGCGCCCGTGAAAGCACGATCGAATCGATCAAGAAAATCAGCCGAGAGGACCTCGTCGAATTTCACCGTCGGACCGTCCATCCCAACGGTATCATTCTGGGAGTCACGGGCGATTTTAAACGGGACGAGATGATCGCATTGTTGCGCGACACGTTCGGCGACTGGAAGAAAGGCGCCGTCGCGGAATTGAAAATCGCCGACGCGCGCGACCCCGGAGGATCGTCGATCGTTCGGTTCGTCAATAAAGACACGTCCCAGACGCACCTGCGGATCGGACATCTGACCATCAAGGAGGATGATCCGGACTATGTCCCGCTTGCGATTGCCAACGACATCCTGGGGGGAAGCTCGTTCCGTAGCCGGTTATTCAACGACGTGAGGACGAAACGGGGCTTGGCCTATTCCGTCGGCAGCCGGTTGAACATTGGCATGCACGATCAAGGCGTGTGGCTCATGCGGGCAGAAACGAAATTGCCGTCCACCCAGGAGGTGATTAGCCGGTTCGTCGCCAACATGGAGCGCATGCGTACGGAACTGGTCACCGATACGGAGTTGGCCGAGGCGAAAGAGGCGTATGTCAATTCGTTCGTGTTTTCGTTTGCCAGCCCGTCGGCCATCGTCGGCCGGTTCGTCGAGCTGGAATATGACGGACTGCCCAAGGATTTTCTTCAACAGCTGCGCGCTCGCGTGATTGCGCTTAAGAAGGAGGATGTGCTCAGGGCGGCCAAGAAACATTTCCATCCGAATCGCCTCACGATTGTGGCAGTGGGGCCCGGCGAAACTCTGCCCAAGCTGCTGTCGAGCTTTGGAGAAGTAAAAGAAATAAAGTTGGCGCCGGAGGGGTGAAAGAAAAGGAGCAGTCACAAGATTTCGTGGAATGGGATGCCCGCACACTCCGGTGCCTCAGGTCGACCGTACAATGCTTCGCCTCATGCTCGGCTGCGCAACTCGGTCCGTTGGCGCTTCGCGTGAACGGACCATCGAACAG
>DASUXH010000028.1:0-2645 GCA_036378015.1 Nitrospira sp.
GAGACAATCCCTTCGACCGGGCCTTAATAAACTTCATGTAATCGTCTGCGAATCCGATCGCGCCAAAACCGAATGTCGCGATCATGACCAACCACACGTACGGTTTCGTAATGTCGGCCCACAACAGCGTCGAAAGGAGGACGGCAAAAATTATGAGCAATCCTCCCATCGTGGGCGTACCGCTCTTTGCGAGGTGATGCTTCGGGCCGTCGTCACGGATTTGCTGCCCCAGCTTGATCTCCTGCAACTTCCGAATGAGCCATGGGGTCAGCACAAAGGCAATGAGGAAGGCCGTGACGGCCGCGTAGATGATGCGGAAGCTCAGATATCGGAAGACATTCAGGAATCCGTATTCGGTGTGAAGCGGGTACAACCAGTTGTACAGCATGCTCGCCTTACGCCTTATGTTCCGGCGTCGCTATGAGGCCTGCTTCGTGACGGCTTTCAGGCCGGTCAAACCCTGGACAATCTGTTCCATACGCATGCCGCGAGAGGCCTTCACGAGAACCACATCACCGCGGCGAACAGAGTTTTTGAGAAGATCTGCGGCGGAAGCCGCATCCGCCACTTCCACGATGTCTGATTCCGACATTCCCTCTTGCCTGGCGCCCGCTGCAATCTCTTTTCCTAATTGCCCACAAGCGATGAGCCGCGAGAGATGAAGTCCCGCAACAAACCGTCCAACATCACGATGCATGTGTGGAGCCTCACGCCCAAGTTCCAGCATGTCGCCGAGGACTGCGACGCGTTCACGAGCCGGAGTCCACTCACCGAGAAGCTGCAAGGCCGCTTTCATGGAGGCCGGGTTGGCGTTGTAACAGTCGTTGATGATCTGCACGCCATGATGAGTCACCACTTGGGACCGCATCGCAGCCGGCCGGAACTTGGCCAACCCCTGCGCGATCGTCATACCCGGCAGGTCCAAAGAGATTCCCACCGCTGCCGCGGCCAGCGCATTGATCACATTGTGCGTCCCGGGCACTTTGATGACGACGGGCGTCGGGCGGCTTTTGCCGGGAATCATCAGCCCGAACGTGGTACCTTTGCGGGCATCCGCGGTGACATCAACCGCACGCACATGTGCCCGCTCGAATAATCCGAAGGAAACGACCCGACAGCGAGCGCGGGCGGCCAGATAATCGAAATACGGGTCGTCCGCATTCAGGACCGCCGTGCCGCCAGGCGGCAGCATGTCGAGTAGTTCCGCCTTCGCCTGCGCAGATCCTTCCATACTCCCGAAAAATTCCAGGTGATCAGGACCGATGTTGGTAATGAGCCCAATGGTCGGATGGACGATTTCACAGAGGCGGGTCGTCTGCCCGCGATGATCCACTCCCATTTCGATGACAGCCGCTTGGTGTCTGGCTGTGAGCCGAAAAAGTGTGTACGGCACTCCGATACGGTTGTTGTAGTTTCCCTCGGTCTTCAGTGTGCGCCAGCGTTGCGCCAGGACGCTGGCGACCATATCCTTTGTCGTCGTCTTGCCGTTGCTTCCCGTGATGGCGACGACCGGAATCGCGAACCGGCTTCGATGATGCGTCGCAAGCTGCTGATAGGCAAACAGTGGATCCTGAACCCCGAACAGAAACGGCTTCAGGCGGCTGCCGCTGTACTTGGTATTTTTCTCCTCCCACCGATAGCCGTCGTCGACGATGGCCCCGGCCGCTCCTTTAGCCAAGACGGCCTGGATGAACTGATGACCGTCGAACCGATCGCCGCGCAAGGCTACGAAAAGATCACCGCGGCGGATGGACCGCGAATCAGTGCTGATGCCGTAGATTCGACGCTTGACGGAAGGCGAAGGGTCGCCTGCCAGGACTTTGACGCTGATAACTTCCCGTAACTCAGCCACGGTAAAAAGCGCCCTGCCTTCGTCGCCTCGCTCGGATTTTCCCCCCGGATGCACGGTCACGCGCAATTCCTCAGATGCTGAATCGCCTCTCGCGCTACCTCACGGTCATCGAAGTGCACCTTTTTCGTTCCGAGGATCTGGTAGTCTTCATGCCCTTTCCCTGCAATGAGGACGATGTCACCTGCACGAGCCAGACGCACTGCCGATATAATGGCTTCCCGCCGGTCGGCGATGAGATGGTATTCGACGTGGGATCTGGCCTGGAGCGCCTCGGTGACGCCGACCTCGACGTCACGGAGAATGGCCAGGGGATCTTCCGTTCGCGGATTATCGGACGTGAGAACGACCACATCACTGTACTCGACGGCGACACGGCCCATTTTCGGACGCTTGCCGCGGTCGCGGTCGCCACCACACCCGAAGACGGTGATGATCCGGTGAGTCTTCAACGCTTGTGCGGCAGTGAGCAGGCGCACAAGCGCGTCTTCGGTGTGGGCATAATCCACGACAACCGTAAAATTCTGTCCGGCCGACACACGTTCGAAGCGACCCGGCACGTTGGTCAATGCCGCCACCGCTTGTTGGATCTGATCGCAAGTCGCTCCGGCGTGCAATGCCACGCCGATGGCCCCTAGTAGGTTGTAGACGTTGTGCTCACCGACGAGTCGACTTTCGACGGTAAAGTTCCCCGCCGGCGTGACGGCAGTAAATCTGGAGCCGTTCATTGAGAGTTGAACGTGTTCCGCCTGCAGATCAGATCGGCCTTTTACCGCGAAGCCCCACACCGGCACCC
>DASUXH010000029.1:0-4275 GCA_036378015.1 Nitrospira sp.
GGGTCGACGGCGGGGTAGATGCCAAACTCGGCCAGTTGCCGCGACAAGACCGTCGTGGCGTCCAAGTGCGCAAAGGCGGTCGCAGGCGCCGGGTCGGTAAGGTCGTCCGCCGGTACATAAATCGCTTGAACCGACGTAATCGAACCGCGCTTCGTTGAGGTAATCCGTTCTTGGAGTGCGCCCATCTCCGTCGACAGGTTCGGCTGATACCCTACGGCGGAAGGCATGCGTCCCAGAAGGGCCGACACTTCGGAGCCGGCTTGAGTAAACCGAAAGATGTTGTCAATGAAGAGGAGGACGTCCTGGTTTTCCTCATCGCGGAAATATTCGGCGACAGTGAGACCCGTGAGGCCAACGCGTAGCCGGGCGCCGGGCGGCTCATTCATTTGCCCGAAAACCAGCGCCGCCTTGGACTTCGTGAAATCGTCCGGATCGATGACCTTTGATTCCTGCATCTCGTGCCACAGGTCGTTTCCTTCGCGCGTCCGCTCACCAACGCCTGCGAACACCGAGAATCCACCGTGGTGCAAGGCGATGTTGTTGATGAGCTCCATGATGATGACGGTCTTCCCGACGCCGGCTCCGCCGAACAGTCCCACTTTTCCGCCCTTGCTGTAGGGTTCGAGCAGATCCACGACCTTGATGCCGGTTTCAAGGACTTCGGTCTTGGTATCCTGATCTTCGAGTTTGGGAGCGGGTCGGTGAATCGCGTAGGTCTTCTTCGCTTTCACCGGTCCTTTTTCGTCGATCGGCTCGCCGAGCACGTTGAGGAGCCGACCGAGCGTTTCACGACCGACCGGAACAGAGATCGCTGCGCCGGTATCCTGGACGTCCATGCCGCGCGTCAAACCGTCCGTGGAGGACATGGCGATGCCACGCACGCGGTTCTCGCCAAGATGCGAGGCGACTTCGAGCGTCAATCGCACCGCAGGCTTCCCGGCAGCCTTGTTTTCTTCCTGGGTGACCTTGAGTGCGTTATAGATGTTTGGCAGATGACCAGGAGGAAACTCCACGTCCACTACGGGGCCGATCACTTGGATGACTTTTCCTGTGCTCACTGTTCTTCTCCTTCCCTCTTCTCTATCCACCGCTAGAGCAGGTGGCCTCGGGACAAAGTCACTATGTTATTTGGCTCCGTAGCCCATCTTCTTCTTGAACGTCGTGATGATCTCATTGAGCCGCTCTTTGACCTTGTCGTCGATCTTCGAGATGCTCACGATCTCCTTCTTCAGGTCTGGATGATGCTGCTGGACATAACGGAGAAAGTCCGCTTCGAATTGCTGCACCTTGTCGACAGGCACATCGTCCAGAAAGCCGTTGACTCCCGCAAAAATGGACAGCACCTGATCGGCCACCGGCATCGGCTTATACTGCCCCTGCTTCAGCAACTCGACCATGCGTACGCCGCGCGCGAGCTGCTTTTGCGTCGCCTTGTCCAATTCACTGCCGAACTGCGCAAACGCCGCCATCTCCCGATACTGCGCAAGATCCAGGCGGAGTGTGCCGGCAACCTGCTTCATCGTCTTGATCTGGGCGGATCCACCGACGCGTGACACGGACAGCCCGACGTTGATCGCCGGGCGAATACCTGAATAGAAGAGATCGCTGCCGAGGTAGATTTGTCCGTCGGTAATCGAAATGACGTTCGTCGGAATATAGGCGGACACGTCACCTGCCTGCGTTTCAATGATGGGGAGAGCCGTCAAGCTGCCGCCGCCAAGCTTGTCGCTCAGCTTCGCCGCGCGCTCGAGCAGCCGCGAATGCAGATAAAAGACGTCCCCGGGATAGGCTTCGCGGCCCGGTGGACGCCGAAGCAGCAGCGAGAGTTGCCGGTAGGCGACGGCATGCTTCGAGAGATCGTCATAGACGATCAAGGCATGCTTGCCGTTGTCGCGGAAGTATTCGCCGATTGCCGCACCGGCGAACGGAGCTAAAAACTGCATTGGTGCCGCATCGCTGGCTGTCGCCGATACGACCATGCTGTAGTCCATGGCATGGTGCTCTTCCAGCGTCTTGACGACCCGCGCGACCGTCGAGCGCTTTTGACCAACCGCGACATAAATGCAGAACACGCCCAGGCCTTTTTGGTTGATGATCGTATCGACGGCGATCGCCGTCTTGCCGGTCTGCCGGTCGCCGATGATCAACTCCCGCTGGCCGCGGCCGATGGGAATCATGCCGTCGATGGCCTTGATGCCGGTTTGCAGCGGTTCTCGGACCGATTGCCGGGTGATGACGCCGGGGGCCACGACCTCGATGCGCGAGGAGAGCTGCGACTTGATCGGACCCTTTCCGTCGATCGGCTGCCCGATGGCATTGACGACCCGGCCCACGAGTGCCTCACCGACCGGAATCTCGGCGATGCGGCCGGTCCGCTTGACCGGATCACCCTCCTTGATTCCGACGTCGTCGCCCATTAACACCGCGCCCACGTTGTCTTCGTCGAGGTTCAACGCGATGCCATACAGACCGCCCGGAAACTCGAGCATTTCGCCGGCCATGGCGCCATCGAGCCCATAGACCTTGGCAATGCCGTCGCCGACCTGGATGACCGAGCCCGTTTCTTTGACATCGACCTGCTTGTCGAAGCCCTTGATCTTTTCTTTGATGATCGAACTGATTTCTTCGGCCTTAATCTGCATGGAGACTCCTTCGCTTCTCAAAATCGTGGCAGCACGCGCGCCGTCGGACCTACGTGCCTGACCTTGATCTCTTCGTACGGGCTGCACCTCACTCACGCGTGAGCAGCGCCTGCATGGCATCCAAACGCCCGCGAACGGTGCTATCCACGACCATGCTGCCGATGTGGATTTGGAGGCCGGCGAGATGGGCCGCGTCTGTCTGGAACGTGACGTCCACCTCTCGTTTCAGCGTCTCGCGCAAGCGCGTCTTGATGCGATCTTGTTCGGCCGCCGGCAAGGCCGTCGCCGAGGACACGAGTACTGGCTGAGTGCCTTTGGACCGGTCGACCAACTTCCCAAACGCGTCAGCAATCTCAGGCAGAAATCCGACGCGGTTTTTCTTGACGAGCTGCCCGAGAAACGCCCTCACGGCCTGGGGCGAGCCAAAACGGCCGGCCAGCTCAGATAGCACAGCAATCTTGTCTTCAACGCCGAACGCCGGCGACGCCACGACATGTCGAAGGGACGAAGATTCCTTTATAGCCTGCGCCAGGTCGTTGAGGGAACTCCGCGTCGCTTCGATGTTGGATTGATCGAGAAGCTCGAAGAGCGCCTGAGCGTAACGTCGCGCAACTGCCGTCTTAATCACTGTCCTGATCCACGCATTGGAATTTCGGGTAAACGGGATGCTTCCGTGCGGGAGGCACGAAAATCGGCGCGCAAACGTAGCATTCGACAATAGGAAGTGTCAATACGGATGGGCAGAAGCGACGGATCAACCGGAGTGAATGATGCCGCCGCCGATGACCTGATCTTCACGATAGAGGACCGCGGATTGCCCGGGACTGAGGGCGCGTTGCGGCGTGTGAAAATGAATCCGCACGGTGTCATGGTCAAGAGGCTCGACCCGGGCGGGCGTTGCCGGCGTGGCATATCGTACTTTCACAGCAACTTCGGCGCTGCCCGCAAGCAGGGTGTCGTCGAACAGATTGAGCTCTTTCACCAGACAGGACGAGCTGAGCAGGCCTGCTTCCGGACCGAGGACGACCGTATTCGTCGAAGGCCGGACGTGTTGTACATAAAGCCGCTGACCGGCGGCCACGCCGAGCCCGCGCCGTTGGCCGGGAGTGTAAAACGCAATGCCGTCATGCCGGCCGAGATATCGCCCCTCTTCGTCGACGAACGAGCCGGGATTCTTCGCCGAGGGCATTTCCGACTCGAGAAACGTCCGGTAATCACCATGGCTCACAAAGCAAATCTCCTGGCTTTCTTTCAGCTCGTCCACCGGCAGTCCAAGAGATTCGGCTTCAGCCCATACCTCTGACTTGTGCATCGCGCCGACAGGGAATCGAAGCCGCGGCAGCCACTCAGACCGGATTCTATACAGAAAATAACTCTGGTCCTTTTTCTCGTCGGCCGAGCGGCACAGGGTGAAGACTCCCTGCGACTCGTGAGTCCGGACATAATGGCCGGTCGCGACATAGGGGATGCCCCGTTCATCGGCCAGCGCGATCAGCCCCCGCAGTTTGACTCGTTCGTTGCACCGCACGCAGGGATTCGGCGTGGTTCCGGCGGCATAGCCGTGAAGAAAATCATCGATGACGGCCTCACGAAACAGCCGCCGCTGGTCGACGACCTCGTAAGGAATTTTCAA
>DASUXH010000030.1:0-2791 GCA_036378015.1 Nitrospira sp.
GCCACCACGTCGCTGACTTTTTTGAATTCGGCTTCGCGCTGCTGATTGGAGGCTTGCGACAGCATCACCGCATGACGCAACTTGTACAGGAGCTTCTGACGAGGATCCGTTTCGGGAAAGAGAGCCAAGCACTCCTCGAGGAGTTCAATGGGATCGGAGCCGGTCTTGCCTGCAGGCTCGTCGCTCTTGTGTTTCGGCTCTTGGCGGGAATCCGGAGAACGGCGATCGCTCATTGGTGTCCTCCACACGATCCGAATGGATGATCCTACCATAGGGGCCCTGCGAATTACCTCAGGGGCTGGGAGGGGAACGCGGAAAATCTCGACAGGATCTAGCAGGACCCTAATTGACCGCTTGGAGCGTCACCGTGACTTTTTCTCTTCGATTCCCACGCAGAATCTCGACGGTAACTTGCTCGCCGACCTTTTGACCCTCCAGCACGTCCATGAGCTCATCGATGGTCGTCACCGGCTTGCCGGCCACGGCCACTACGACGTCCCCGAGTTCAATCCGACCCGTCCCAGTTTCCCTGGCACCCTTGAGACCGGCCCGTTCGGCGCCGCCGCCGCGTGAGACCTTCCCAATCACCAACCCTTTGATGCCCCAGCGTCGCGCCATCGCGTCGGGAACAAGCGAGACGCCGAGACCCGGACGAATGAGTTTTCCATGCTTGATCAATTCGGGCACGATGCGATTGACGGTATCCACCGGCACGGCAAAGCCGATTCCCGCATAGGCGCCGCTCGGACTGACGATCTGGGTATTGACGCCGATCAATCGTCCTGCGCTGTCGAGAAGCGGGCCGCCGGAATTGCCGGGATTGATCGCGGCATCGGTCTGGACGACGCCTTCGATCGTGCGGTTCGACAGCGACTTGATCGTCCTGCCCAGGGCGCTCACCACGCCGGTGGTCAGCGTATGATCCAAGCCGAACGGATTGCCGATGGCCAATACTTTTTGGCCGACACGCAGGTCCTGTGAAGTGCCGACGGCCAGAGCCTCCAGTGTCGCCTCCGGCACCTGGACCTGCAGCACCGCCAAGTCATGATCTGGATCTGCGCCGACGAGCTTCGCTTGATGTTCAGTCCGGTCGGCCAACGTCACCTTGATGGCATTGGCGCCATAGATCACGTGAAAATTGGTGACGATGTGGCCCTGCTTGTTCCACACAAAGCCGGACCCGGACCCTTGTGGAATCTCGAGAATGTCGAAGGACCACAAATCGCGTTGAATGGCCGTATTGGAAATGAACACCACGGACTTGGTCGCCCGCTCGAACACCGCCATCGTGGCGCGTTCATCCGCTCCGAGCTCCGATGAAGCCGGTGTGACCGGCCTCGGTCTGACTTCAGCGCCCTCATAGCCGGGGCCAAGAGGCTTTCCCCACTCGGCGCATATCGCATCCGCGGCCATCAGTGTGCCCACTAAGGCTGAGACCACTGCCATCCTCAGACCGGACATGGATCGTCTACTCTCCCAGAATTTGAATGATGAGGTCACGCCTGCGGGCGCGTGTGTCGAAATCGACCAGGACGATCTGCTGCCATGTCCCGAGCAGCAGCGACCCATTGGCGAAGGGAATGGTGATGGACGGGCCCTGTAGTTGGCCTCTCAAATGGCTATGGCCGTTATCTTCACCCGGATTTTTTTGGTTGTGCTGCCAAGCCGGATCGGCGGGAACTGCCCGATCCCAAAATGTCTTCGTATCGGCCCTGATGCCCGGCTCATCCTCGATGATCATCATCGAGGCCGTCGTATGCTTGACGAAGACCGTCACGATACCGGAGGCGGCTTTCGCGCGGGCCAAGGCGTCCTGGACGAATTTCGTCACATTCTCGATCTGCGTCCCGCCCCGCATGTCTATCTGTAGTGGCACGGTCGTGATGGCCATCATCGCTCCATGCGGCGGAGGTGCTGTCGCTCGCTCGCCGTCATCCGCCTGCCCCTGGCCTCCGCAATGATCCCGTCAAAGCAGCCGGAAGCCGCTAACTGCTTTAGTGCCTTCATCACCCTCGCGCCGAGAATGCCCTCCCGTTGGAGCTTCTCCAGATAGGCGAAGGCTTCGATGATTGTCTCCTTGTTTCGCACATAATAGTCACGGCCGCGCCGCTGGTTGCTGTACGCCTCAAACTGCTCACAGGCAACCAGCACTTCCGCCAACTCCTTGACCCAGGGTCGGGCGCCAGCGAGTTTTTCAGGATAGTAATAGTACAGCATCACGCCCTGCATCCAGGATTCCCAGCGCACGCCCATGCGCGCGATTGACGATCGCACGGTCCGCAACCGCCTTGCCAAGCGGCGCGCATAGCCCAACCGCATCTCAATCTGTTCCTTTGCCCAGGGGGTGATGAAAATTCCGTCGGCCTCGAGCGCCTGCCGGTATCGGACGATGAAGGCCTCCGTTTCCCTCCCATATTTCGTTTCGGGATGGACGGCCCGCCATTCCCGCGGCCTTGTCGGAATGCCGTGGGCCTTTGCCCACGACCAGATTTTCCCGAACAAACGCCGATCCAAACCGGCCCGTCCGAGGTCGTGCAGGAGACAGGCGATCTGATATTGCCGGACACGTTCCTTCTCATGACCCAACGCCGATGCCACCGCCGCGCACATGCGCGCCGTTCTCACCGCATGAGGGCGATCGTAGCCGCGAATGAGCCGTCCGCGCCGAAGCGGGTGAGAGACATCGTAGAGACGCATAAGGCGAGAAACGAGAGCACGGGGGATCATGAGCGGGGCGTCGGAAGCCGCTGCTGGTCTCATAGCGTGGTCTGGGTCCGTGAGAATATCCGTC
>DASUXH010000031.1:0-14335 GCA_036378015.1 Nitrospira sp.
CAATTGAGACTCAGGGAAGAGACTTCCTAAAGGGCCGCCCACCTGGACGGCTTTGAAGCGGGATCCCTCCACCATTCCGCCTCCAAACCGCTCCAGCACGTCCGCCAATGTCGCGCCGAAGGGAATCTCGACCAATCCGGGTTGCCGAATCCGCCCTCCCAGTTGCAGCGCCATCAGGCCCTTCGAGCCCTCAGTCCCCAGCGCCGCATGCCAGTCGGCGCCCCGAGCCATGATCTCGGCCACGGTCGCAAACGTCAGGACATTGCTGACGACGGTGGGCTTCCCGTACAGGCCGGCCTCAGCAGGATAAGGCGGCCGCACTTTGACCATGCCCCTCCCTCCTTCGAGCGAGGACAGCAGCGCCGTCTCTTCGCCGCACACGTACGATCCGGCTCCCCTGAATACTTCCAAGCGGAATGGGCGTTTATCGATCGTCAGCAATCCCGCGCGTTCGGCTTCCCCGATGGCGGCTTGCATCGTGACAGCGGCGGCCGGGTATTCCCAGCGACAATAGATGTAGCCGCGATCAGCCCCGATCGCCTTGGCGCAGATCAGCATACCTTCGATGAGGCGGAAGGGTTCTCCTTCCATGATCATTCGGTCGCAATACGTCCCGGCATCGCCTTCGTCGGCATTGGCCACGACGTATTTCTGATCGGCGCTGTGTTGACGAGCGGCCTCCCATTTGTGCCAGACCGGAAACGCCGCGCCTCCCCTCCCTCGGAGACCGGAACTCTTCATCTCGGCGATGACCGCCTCGGATGGCAAGTCGTTCGCGCGTTCACACCCGAGCCAGCCGCCGTGTGCCCGGTATTCCTCCAGCGACAAGGGTTGCGCCGTGCCGAACCGAGCAAACACAGCGCGCGGCTGCTGCGCTAAAAACGGAACGTCGGCAAGTGCGATTCCACCCGCTCCATTGCAAATGCGCGTCAGATCTTCGGACTTAGCTCGAGGCCACAGCAGGCGGCCTGTAGGTCCGTCTCGCTCGACCAACGGCTCCAGAAAAAACGCCCCGCGTGAGGAGGTTCTCACGACGTGCACATCGGGGACGTCGGCCCATGCCGCAGCAAGGCGATCGGCTCCCGCGGCTTTAGCCGACGTATCGTTCGAGAGATAAATGGTGACGGTCATACCGGCCTGTCATCAACCTGACGTAATACTTTTTCCATGTCCAACGGACACACTCGGCCGTAGATGGTCTCGTCGATCATCACGGTCGGGCCGACGCCGCAGTTGCCAAGGCAATACACTCGTTCGAGCGTCGTCCGGCCATCCTTTGTCGTCTCACCGATTCCAATACCGAGGATCCGCTGTACTTCAGCAACAACGGCGGGTGACCGGTTCGCGACACAGGCCTCTCCGAGGCACACCCGAACGACACGCCGGCCGCGCGGCGCCGCATGCAGGTCCGGATAGTAGGAGAGCACGCCGGCGACATGCGCTTCCGGGACCTGCAACTCCTCGGCAACCGGTCCGATGGCGTTCGCCGGCACATATCCCAGAGCGCGCTGAACGGCAATCAGCGTGCGCAGAATATTCGCCGGTTCGCCAGGCTTCGGCCGATGCAGCTCGAGCACTCTCTCGAGCTCTCTATGGAAGGCCACGGTCTCGCTGGGGGACATCTTGCAACTCAATCCGGCTCTACGTCGTCTCTGCCAGGAAATTCAGCAATTTATGTACCATCGCGCGCCGCGAACATCCAGACCTCACAGCGCGGGCAGAATCCCAACCACTGTTGCAAGCTGCCCCAAAGTGGGATGGCGACTGTTGCATTTTAGGGCAGAACGGACAGAAGGAGAGCGAGCGTCTCTTCAATTCCACGTCGCTAGCAGCGCACATCACGCGGCATGGGACTCGCACTAGTTCACGATGAAAGGTTGTCATGACCACCGTAAACAATCCCATCGTTTCTAAGATCTTGCTGGCGACGGATTTTTCGCACAGCGCAAAGCTTGCGCAAGCGTACACGGAATATCTGGCGGCCACCCTTAAGGCTTCCGTGGTCGCGCTACACGTCGAAGAGCATCCGTCTCCGACCGAGCGCCCGCTCACCGAGCAGGACATCCAGAGCAGGCTCCAAACGCTGGAAGACAAGATCCGAGAGGGCGCTGTCCCTGTAAGCGTCCAACGTTCAATTGGTAATCCGGGGGATGAAATTCTCTCTGCTGCCCATCGACTCGATGCGGACATCATCGCGATGGGCATGCGCGGTTGGACACATGCCCCCTATGGCCTGATCGGAGCCACCACTCATACCGTTACAACGAGTGGTCCTTGTCCCGTGTTGAGCGTGCCGTTGCCCGTCAAGGAGGCGAGTCACTGCGCATTCAGCCCACCCCGAGCGGTCTCAATACGACGAATGTTGGCACCGGTGGACTTCTCGACTCCTTCCTTGGATTCGCTGGAATGCGCCATGCAGTTAGCCCATCGCCTCGGAGCCCACCTCGTCCTGTTGCATGTATCGGAGTCGCCACATGCGGACTGGGATCCGCATCGGATGAAAAGTGCCGGGCAGATGCGCGAGCAGTGGGAGGCGCGGTTGGGAAATTTGGCAGGAGTGCTGAAATCCTTGGGCCTGTCTACGACGTATGACGTCCGGACCGGGTTTCCTCCTGATTCGATTCTCGCCGGCGCACTTCACCACGGATGCGATCTGATCGTGATGGGAACTCATGGACGACGGGGGCGGGAGGGCACGAAGGTCGGCAGCGTCGCCGAAGCGGTGCTCAAGCAAGCCACCTGCTCCGTGCTGACCGTGAAGAACCCGAAGTTCGCTCGCCGGCCTGCGATTCAAACCGTCCTCTCGACGAACAGCGGCGACGCGGCGATAGAGCGAACGGCGGGTTCTATACCGAGAGTCAATAAGGGAAAAGGAGGCTGGGATGTATCGTAGGAAGTTCCTCCGTACGTCCGCCACTGCCGCGATGACTGTCGCAGTGCTTATGGGGGGCCTGTCATCGTCGGTCGAAGCAGCGGGTGACGACCTGACGGCAGGCAAGCGCATCTATCTGGACGTATGCAAGTCTTGTCATGGATTGGATGGCAAGGGACCGAGCGGGATGAAATTCACGCCGCCGGCCGCCGACCTGACCAGTCGGGACGTGCAAGCGAAGCTCGACTCGGGGCTGTATAAGTCGATCCACGACGGCCGAGCCAATACCGCAATGGGTGCATGGAAGTACGCGTTGTCCGATGAAGAGATTCGCGCGGTCATTTCCTATGTGAGAACTTTCGGCAGCGGTCCCTCGACGCCATAATCGAGCAGCATCGCGGGACTTTCGAAGAGCGCACTCTCTCGATAGCGCCTCACCTCGGCGGCGAACCCCTCTGAAACCAGAAGACTTTTCGTTTGGACACCGGGCTTAGAAGCTCAGCGCTCGCTCTCTGGGCCAGCCAGGCTCGCGAGCGCGTCGAGGACAAGCCCTGAGAAGCACCCTCACCCCGCCTCATGAATGCTCTCGAAGGAAAAGCCGAATGTAGGCGACGACATCCGTCATCTCATCGTCGGTGAGTTGTCCTCGCCACGAATGCATCGGGCTGAATACCACGCCGTGCTCGATGGTCCTGAGATACTCTTCGTCCGATTTCAGCAACGATCTGAAACGGTGAAAATCCGTCGGTTTCACTTTCAGTGATTCGCCTGCCGGACCATCGCCATACCCATTCGGGCCATGGCAGCTCTGGCAATGATGTTCATATACGGCCTTCCCCCTCGAGAGGTCAGGCGGATAGCCCTGGGCCGTCATAACGCCAAACGTCACGACGGCAGCGACCAGGAGAGCTCCGCCGAGTCCTATGGCGCCAACGGACGTATTCATGCGCGTCAATGGACGATCAAAACCGGCCCCGAGGTGCGATGGACGATCGAATGAGAGACGCTGCCCAGGAGGAAGCGGTCCAGACCATGACGTCCATGAGCCGAGGTGACGATCAAATCCCTCCCTTCCGCCTCAGCGGCGATGACCGCAGCCGCGTTGCCGGTGGCCACACGTGTACTGACGGTGTAGGCGGGGAGAAGTAATGAGGCCGCGACGCTTTTCACGAGATCCGCAGCATTGGCCTTGGCAATAGCCGACCATGACTCCCATTGCGCCGCCAGATAGGGGTCATCGACTCCCAGCGGCACGACCACACTCAGGATGCAGAGCTCCACCATATCCTTGAATAGATGATCTTTCAGCCATTGGACGATCCGACTGCCATCCTCTTTGCCCTCGACGGCGACCAACACGCGTTTAACGGGACGAGACCCTCCGCGCACGACCAAGGTCGTGCAGGGACTGTGCATCAAGACACGATGGGACACGCTGCCCAACACGGCCTCAGCCAGCCGGCTACGCCCTCGGCCACCGACCACCACGAGGTCGGCTTTACTGTTTTGCGCCGCCTGGAGGATCACTCGCGCCGGATTGCCAATTTCGTTTATCTGCTTCACAGAAGCACACGCTGAATACACGGTTGCAGCGGTCCGATTCAATAGTTCTTCTCCTGCAGCAGTCACCGCCCAGCGGAAGCCCTCATACCCTTGAAGACCGGCGAGCTGACCGACCGCAGGATATTCGAAGACGCCCATGTCAATCCCATGGACGATCGTTACTTCCGTCGGCCGGTACAGCAGCAACGCCTGCTGCACCGCGGCAAAGGCTTCGTCGGACCAATCGACTCCGATCACCATTCTCATGTGCACGTCCGCCGGTTCCCTAGTCATCCGACCAGGGTACCGCCTCTTTAGACAGACCTCAGTGGTACATTCGAGCGGCGCTGGCGCCGTAGCTCTGAACTTCGTCCCGTCCTGTTCCGCATCGCCTCGTGCGCCGAATGCAGGTACTTCACGACTTCGTCATCGCTGACCTGCCTGAAGTCGGCGTAGTGACCTCCCACGGACCAGAACTGCGCGGGAGTCGCAAGCACCGCCAGCTCGTCCACCATGGCGCGCGCCCGCTCCATGACTTCGAGCGGTCCGACGGGGACCGCAGCGACCAGAAATCGGGGCTGCTCCCTTCGAATCGCCCCGACTGAGGCAAAAAACGTCGCGCCGGTGGCGATGCCGTCATCGACGACGATGACGAGTCGATCCTTTAAAGACCGCGGAGGTCGTCCTCGGCGATACAGGCGCTGCCGGCGGAGCATTTCCTCCCGTTGGACGTTCGCGAGCGTTTCGATCTCCGCATCGGACAACTGGAAAGCGGCGAGGGCTTCCGAATTGAGGTACAGATTCCCCGTTTCACTGATCGCTCCGAGCGCATATTCGGGATTCCCCGGGGCGCCGATTTTTCGGGTAATGAATACATCCAGCGGAAGATGGAGATCCACGCTCATCGCATAGGCCACGGCGACTCCACCCCGGGGAAGCGCGAGAATGACAGCATCCGGGTCATCACGATACTGCTTGAGCGCCAGCGCCAGGCGGTGGCCGGCCTCCTCGCGGTTCTGAAAGATCATGCTCTACCTCTTCCGGGCGCTACATCAGCCCGGTGGTGACGCCGACGCCGATCATGAATATCGCCAGCAAGACGAGGAGTGGAATGAGCCACCATACGTGACGGTGATGCCTGACGGCTCGATGCCAGTGCATCTCCCACGGCAACTCCAGATAGTGTGGATGACGGATCACGACAACCTCCTCTCTTGCCTAGCGCTGTCCACGCGCTTGCGCGCTGCAGGGCTGGATATAGGTCGGCAGTTACGCGATCTTCACCTCGATCGCCTTCTTTTTCGCCTGCTCCGATTTCGGCAGATGCACCTTCAGGACGCCATCCTTGTACTCCGCGCTGATCTTCGAACCATCGGAGTTCTCAGGCAAGGCAAAGCTGCGCATAAAGCTTCCGTAGGCGCGCTCGACGCGATGGTATTTCTTGCCCTTCTCTTCCTTCTCGTATTTCCGCTCACCGGAAACAGTCAAGACATCGTCGTGGACATTGATCTTGATGTCTTCCTTCTTCATCTCAGGAATCTCGGCCTTGACGATGTACTCTTTGTCATCTTCCGAGATATCCACGAGGGGCGACCACTCGGTGACAGAGATCGCCTCCTTCTTTTCGCCGTCGGTGGCGATCGGAGAACGGCCGAAGATCGTCGAAAGTCGCTTCTCCATATCCTCAAGTTCCTTCAGGGGACCCCAACGTGTGAATGGCTCCCATCTCGTAAGTACGGACATGATTCAACCTCCTTGATAGTGAATAGGTGTCGTCAATATCGTTCCTACTTGCATCGATGGTGCCAGGGCAAAGGGAACGAAATGCCACGCTAACAACTATGGTTGCCTAGCGATCAACGCGATGGAGAAAGGCGGACCGGCTTGAGGCTGTTGCGAAATAGGACAGTGGATGATGAACGCTGTGGAGTCTTTCAACATTGCAACCGGAGCTGCTCCCACTAACGAGCGGTGATCACACTCCGGCCTGACACCTCGAATCTCTTCCACGCACCAGCGCTTTACGACCTTCTTCCGCTGCCAAGAGCACCAATGACCCTCCGATCAATGGGACAAAGATCCAAGCCGTCAACGGACTGGCTCCGAAGAATGCGTGTCCAATCGGCGTATAAATGAGCAGTTGCAGGATGGCAAGTTCAATCAACACACCAACATAGAGCAAAGGGCTAGCTGCGGAAAGCCCGAAGGATGGATGAGCGATCGGATCGACAGACAAACACGTTCGCCACCTGCGTCAGTACAGTTCCAGCAAACGTCACAGTGGTAGCTTCCTTATATAACGGAGAAGACCAGTCCAACGGTGTGCTCCACGTCCAGCCAGATGCCTTGAGGTAGAGAAAAAATCCGGACATCGCTATGACAGCTTCCATGAGGCCGAGAAAAAGATAGGACCGGATGAGCAGGCCCGGCAGTAACAGTCGTTCGGTCTTCGGCCGGGGAGGGCGATTCATGATGTCAGGATCCGGCGGCTCGGTGCCGAGTCCCAGGGCGGGGACCATATCCGTGCCGAGGTCGACCGCCAACACCTGCGAGGAAGTGCGTGAATTGGCTAATTAATGCCCGCACCGGTAAGTAAGGGTTTGGCGCGGTCAGCACATTCGGGCCGAAGTGTACTAGCCGGCGACAGGCCTCCTCACCGGAAACTCCGTTGTGGCCGCTTGCAAGTCGTTCAAGGACGTCTTTTACCGAAAGGCAGGGATGTCAAACTTCACAGCCTACGAAGCCAGCGGTCCTCATGGCGCTCTCTGCCGGTGAATTCGACAAAGACTGGCGACTCATGATGCTTCCGCGCCCAGGTGCGAGGAGAAGCGGCTCACGCAGAGGGGGAGAAACGTGAGATGGGCGCGTGCTGGCTGAGACGGCCTTGCATGCCAGCGTTAACTCTTCTTCGTCGTATGTGCGATGAAAGACGTATACAACTGCTGCATCCGTGGACTTTGGCACATCGGGCACATGACTCTTCCGGATTCGTGTTCCTTCAACGTGAGAACGACTAAAGATTCTTTTCCACAGTCCAGGCATTTGTAGTCGTACATCGGCATGTGCACCTCATCAACGAACGGAGGGTTGATCAGTTGAACACCAAGATTGGACATGGAGCGCTGTGCAAGACGGCATGAGACACGCTGCCGAGTACAAGGCGAAGGACGCCTTGCCGGCCTCGGGATCCCATGAGAATAAGATCGGCTTTCTGTCGATTCGCCTCGTCAAGGATCGATTCAACCGGTGTACCGATCCGCACCTCGGTTCGAACGCGGTATCCCGCTCGTTTCAATCGATTGGCTGCAGACTCGAGGAATAATTGTGCATTCTCTCGTTGGCTCGATTGAAGGGACTCCGCCGCCAGCGCTGCTGTACTCCAATTTGGATGGATTGCAGGCAGTACCGATAGCAAACACACCTCGACCGCCTGTCGAAACGGATTCAACCCGAGAAAGCGAATGGCATCCTCCGTATCCGAGGAACTTCTGAGCGGCAGCAGGACCTTTTGCATCGCCTTCACCGGTCTGGACACGATCAGTTTCGCGCACCGTGCCGCTGTCAAGATGCGATGAGAGACGCTGCCAAGTACCCGCTCCTTGATCGGGCCCAAACCCCTCGCGCCCATGACGATGAGATCGATGCTTTCCTGTTCCACCGTCGTCAGGATGGCGTCTGCGGGAGAACCGACCACGATCACTTTTTTGACGGGACCCGTATGCAACGGAAGAAGCGAGACCGTCCGATCGAGCAGCCGTTCTGCATCCGCACGCATGCTGCGTTCCACTTCATGATAGAGCTCGGCGGCGACCTCCGGGACCATCATCGGATACGCCGGCTTGGGGACATTCAACGCATGAAACACAATCACATGATCGGTCGAGAGGTATTGCAGGAGGCGCACGGCTTCGTTGGCATTGTCCGATCCATCGATTGCCAGCAAGGTTTTCATCCATGTTCTCCGTTTCGTTCTAAAACTCTGGGCGGTCTCTGAAGAGCTCTCAATGACAATCGGCCGGGCAGAACAACATAAAATAGAACACGACGAGGAGGCCGAGAAGCATCGCTCCGAGCAAAAACCACTTTTTCTTGGTCATGGAACCCTCCACTGTGATTCATTCCTTTGAAAGCCTCTGAGCAATTCCAGTGCCGTCGCGCTCCCAGCACATTTGATCGATAAACAGGACCGAGTGCCCCTTTCCGCTACAGCGAAGGAACTGTGTTGTAGCAGGGCTCCACTTCATTCCCATGATTGGTATCCGACTGGGCTGCAAACCGTCCGTTACTGAATAGGCATTGTCCTTGCTGTGTCCTCATGCACGTATGGTCGGCCGCCTATTCAAGAAGACTCTCGTTCCCGTGGATTTCTCGACCTGTTCAGAAGAGGCGTTTCGAGTGGCCTTGCAGCTTCAAGAGGTTCTCGACACAGAGGTTACTGTGATGCACGTGATCGATGTGAATACAGTGGACGCCTTTAATCGCCTGGGGCTTTTGGCTGTGCCGTCAGATGCCACAAGCCAGCGGAAGCGGTTACGCCATCACGCTCGGCTGAAGATGAGACAGTTGCTGAAGGCACAGCCCAACGGCAAGTCGATCAGACGCATCGTGGTGGAAGGCACGCCGTTTATTGAGATTGGGAAATTTGCCCGCGCTGAAGGGATCGACCTGATCGTCTTAGGCACTTATGGCGGCCGATCGGATAGCATGGACAAAATCTTTTTTGGATCGACGGCCGACAAAGTCGTACGAACGGCGGGATGCGCTGTATTTACTGTTCCGCTCGTGCAGCAGAAACCTCGAAGGGACATTGTATTATGAAGACCTCCATCCAGCGTCTGCTGTTAGCCACGGATTTTTCGGATTGCGCCCGGCGCGCAGAAGAGTATGCCTGCACATTGGCGGCGTCCTGGCGGGTACAACTGACCGTCATGACGGTCGTGGAATTTCAGCGAGGTTTGGACCCCGAATATGCGGTGAACCAAGTGTATTTGAGCGACCGGATGTATCACGCGACGGCCGAGCTTGCGGCCTTCAAGGACAAATTGCATCGAAGGGGGATTGAGACGACAACACGCGTGGAAACTGGGATTCCCAGTGAAGAGGTTATTGCCGCGGCTCAGGCTGAGGACGCCGACTTGATCCTCCTCGGCACCCGAGGTAAATCCGGTCTTGCCCACGTGCTGTTGGGAAGCACTGCCGAACGTGTGATACGCATGGCGCCTTGCCCTGTTCTAGCCGTCCCTATGCCGAAGCCCAACGCTCCGGTTGGCCAGGGGGTCACGCTCGATCGCATTCTTGTGCCGACTGACCTGTCCGATTGCTCGCTGGAAGCCGTCCAATATGCCCAAGTTGTCGCCGGCCAGGCCAAGGCGTCGATCGAATTGCTCCACATCATGGAGCCCGCCTCTTATGGCATCGATTTCACGATTGAGAGTGCGGATGAGCGGGAACAGAAACGAAAGGCGGCAACCGAACAGCTTGACGCTCTGTCGTGCCAATTGACCGCAACGGGGATCGCCGCCAAAGTGTCGCTCCGCGGCGGCAGGCCTTCGGAAGCGATTCTTGAAGTTGCGGCCCGATCTGCAAGTGACCTCATTGTCATGGGCACACATGGGCGCCGTGGGCTTTCCCACATGTGGGCCGGAAGCGTCACCGAGGCGGTGTTGCGGCGCGGGACAATGCCTGTGTTGGCCGTTCGAAAGCCGGCATTCAGCCGCCGTCTGCAAGGCTTCAGGATCGAGGGAGCACACGCATGAATCAGACGACTGACAGAGCCACGGGATTTTTCGTTCCGACTCCTGTCACCCTCGAGGCCGTGCTTGCAAGGCTGGATTTGCTGTCTCGGCAACCTGAATTTGCACTGCAGCGTGAAATAGGGCTCGCACGCACCCTAAAACCGTATCTCGGAGAGGGCGGCGAGAGCTGCGGGCTGCCGGCGCTTCCTCAGGAGAGCGAACTCGCCAACCTGGCGCTGTTCTGCGATTTTTATCCAGAGGATGGACAATTGACGTTGATAGAACAGCTCCGAGACGTCATTACGGAGCATATTCCCGAAGACGAGCGAGCCTGGCTTGATCCATTGAAGCATTCTTATATGGATCTCTTGGAACTCACCACCACACCGACACTGGGTACGTCTTTGACGTTTCGATCGATAGGCGACGGCACGACCTTTGTTCTCCCAAACGAAGAGTTCGCCAAGGACCTTTCGCGCGGACAGATACTTCTGACACGCGTGATACGTGACCCGAATCGCGCCGGCTTTAACGAGGCAGTCTGGGCTGGCTGCGGCCTGATCCTTTCATCCTCCGAAGGCAAGGCGCTGTATGACAGGACACGAGAGTGGGAACGGCGCATGGAAATGTCGTCTGGGGAATTGGTGCTTGGTGAATGGCAGGAATTTACCAAGCGTTTCGGCCATATTCTTTTATGGATTTTTGCCGAGATGCGGGTGGCTGCGCTGGCAGATGCGGTCGCGCATATTCAGTACCGTACTCCGAATGGCGAGCCTTATCTCTACGCCATCGCGCTATACGATCACCATGAGTATGGAAACTTTGCCGAGGGCCTGTCGAATCTGAAAGAGTGGCGCGCGGACTCGGAAGACCACAATATCGTACGATCAACTGCTAAGCCTCTCGCCTGGATTCAGACGTCTGATGCCCCTACCAAGAGCCAGATCATCGCACGTCTCACACTGACATCGTCACAACTCATCGTCGAGTGTGATAGCCGCACTCGCCTTGATGAAATTAAGCATCGGTTAGCTGCGGTCTTTGGTTTCTCGTTGCATTTCCGTGGAGAGACGATGACGCCCCCTTACCACGATGTTACGCTAGACGAACTTAGGTCCGATCAACCGCTGACGGTGGTCATATCTCATGAAGATGATAGGACCATGCTCCAAGCCTTTTTGGAAAAGGCCTACCTCGAATGGTCAGACCAACCACATGGCATGCTGAAAGGACAGACGCCCCGACACGCTTCGCGCTTGTCAGAAACTCGTGATGTCGTATCTCGTCTCATTACTGAGATGGAAGCTTCGGATTTGGGTGTGAGGCGAGACGAGTACCAGGCTTACGATTACAATATCCTTCGCGGACATGTTGGGCTAGACGAAACGAAATGACCGATCCGCGATGAGGTTCCGCAATACGAACGGTTCCTTGTTACTAGATGACGATTCACTTCATCCCGTTCATGCGCAGATCGCTCAACACGACCTGATAATCGGCTTCGCCGAGACGCTTCAATGCCTTCGATCCGCTCGCTGCCGTCGACACGTGATGGCCGCGGTCTTTCAGCAGATCCTGAACCATCTCTCGCATGTCGGCATCGTCGTCAACGACGCGCACGGCACCTTCTACCTCGGTCATCGAGTGATCTCCTGTGCGGTGGGTCAAGGCTAGTCCGTGGTAATCATAAAGGTCAAGCGCACGCTTTGCCCGAGCAAATCAACGAGAAAGAGGAAAAAGCCGTCGTAGTCCGTTGACTTAGCTCAACCGCGGACCGGAAGCGAACGCGACCTCTATAATGGACTCGGCGTTTCACATTAGAGAGTTTTAACTGGTCGTTAACTCCCCGTTAATCTTCTATTGCTACATTCGCGCTCGTACGAGCAAAGAAAACCCATACGGGAGGTGGGAACATGACCTGTCAAAAATGTAAGGGCTTGATGATCGCCGAATCGCGACCTGACTATTCCACGGAAGGAACCGTCTTGCGGTGCATCAACTGCGGCCTCGTGCTGGATCCCCTGATTGAGCAGAACCGTCTTGCAAGAATCCGTTCTACTTCAACGACGCTGCATGCGGCCTAAGTATGTGCCCTCGTCCGGCCGAAGTGAACGACTTGCGCTTCGCCGGACAGGACAGGCGCAGATGTCGCGCCCGCGGGTGGTCAGAAAGTTCCGCCGATGTTCACCGGGCCTGGCGAACTTTCCGCCCTCCCGTGGCTCGACATCTGCCTCTGGCCTCACCGCACCTTAATTTTGCACACTGCGAATCCCACCTTAATTGATCGCGAATTCCGCCCAGAGAAAGGTGTGGTCCGAAGGATCCTTGGCCCGCCTGGGCTCGACATCCACCTCAACCCGCAGGCATTTTCCCGCGAGAGGGGCCGTCGCCAGGATGTGGTCGATGCGCCAGCCCTTGTTCGCCTCCAACGAGCTCGGCGCGCGGTAGTCCCAAAACGTAAACTGCTGCCGCTCCGGATACAGCCGCAGAAAGACGTCGTAGAATCCCCACGCTGTCGCCGCTTCATACGCCTGCCGCGCGGCCTCATGGTAACACACATGCTTCAAATGCTTTTCCGGGCTATGAACGTCCATCGCTCGCGGCGCCACATTCATGTCCCCGCACCAAATCGCAGGGAGTGTCGGCGAGAGATGTCTTTCGAAGTAGGCACGGAGCCGCTTGTACCACTCGAGTTTGTAGGCATACTTGGGCGAAGCGATCTCGAACCCCTGAGGAACGTAGGTGTTGATGATAGAGATGCCGCCGATCCTGACATGCAGCAGTCTCGGCTCGTCCGGCTCTCCGCCGTCGTCCAGCCCGGCCCGCACTGATTCCGGCTTGGTTCGGCTGAGAATAGCCACGCCGTTATAGCTTTTCATCCCCCGGTAGATGACTTCGTAGCCACAAGGCATGAGCGCCATGAGCGGAAATTCGCTGTCCTGCACTTTGGTTTCTTGCAGGCACAAGACATCGGGTCTTTGCTTCTCCAGCCATTCGAGAACGATAGAGAGCCGCTTTCGAAGCGAGTTCACATTGTAAGTGGCGACTCGCATTGTCTTCGCCGCCGTTCCAGTGCCGTAGGGCGTAAGATCGGGTTCGATAAGAGGACCGTTCATAGTCGGTGATTTGTTCGGGCCGGCGATTACCGGGCGCCAGGGGCTTGAGGCGCCGGAATATCGGGGACAGCGGGCTTCACGTTTTGGCTCTGCGTCTTCAACGTTTCGCCTTGGGCCTTTGCCGCGTCTTTCTGTGCGCGTTCCTTGTCTTTCATCTCCTTCTTTTTCGCTTTTATCTGCTGCTTGTGTTGCTTCTCCAGCTGTTTTAGCTCCGCCTTCTTGGCTTTCTCTTCGGCTTTCATGGCCTTCTTGTCAGCCTTAAGATCGGCTTTCATTTTGTCCGTTTCGGTCTGCATGACCTCCTCGGCTAGAACTGCCGCACTCGTGCTTATCAGACAGACCGCGGTCAAAACGACGATCAGCAATTGCCGCATGACGCCCTCCTCGTTTGGGAACACATCTTTCTCAGCCCGCCCACCCTGCGCACGCCGAGACGTGCGCTTGACCCAAGCTCACCCGCCCACCCTGCGCAATCCTTTTTCACCCACCGACCCACCGATTGCTTCCCAATCGTTTCCCCGGGACGTGCGCTTGACCGTGTCAAGAGACGCCGGCGGAGAGATACCGTCGCAGTATCGCCTGTTCGATGCGGGAGCGGCCCCTATCCGGAGCCGGGAACCGCAAGACGAGCACAATGCGGCCCGCGTCCGACAATTGTATCGTAATGCGAGGCTCGGGCGAAGGGGCCTCGAGAAGATTTTGTTGTTCGAGCAGCTTCATCTGCCGGCTGGCTTCCTGCATGAACGGCGCGCACTCGGCCTTGGCCGATTCCAGCAGCCGCGTCTCGGCTCGCTTCCAGTCTTGTTCGGCCGGCAACGGAACCGTGAGCGTGTATAGTCCGTACTCCTGGCCGGGGTTTTCTTTGACCAGCGCGTTGGTGAACAGCATGCTGTTGGGGAAGACCGTCACGCGCCCCGTATAGAGATGCGACGCCTGTCCCGGCCCGATCTCCAACAATTTCGTCGCGAAAATATCGTGGTCCAGCACCACGCCTCGATGGCCAGCAATTTGGATGCGGTCTCCCACTGAGTACACCTTTCCGCCCACCCGCAGCGCGGCGCCGCTCCAGC